>NZ_JAAALM010000309.1 GCF_009906395.1 Kineococcus indalonis | reverse complement strand
GATGACCCGCCTGTACGTGGGCGCCGGGCGCAGCGCGGGCGTGCGGCCGCAGGACCTGGTGGGCGCCATCGCCGGGGAGTCGTCCCTGACGGGGCGCGACGTGGGGGCCATCGAGATCGCCGAGCGGTTCTCGCTGGTGGAGGTGCCCGCCGACAAGGCCGAGGAGGTCATCCGGGGCCTGCGCGGCAGCACGCTGCGCGGCCAGCGCCCCACCGTGCGCCGCGAGCGCTCCGAGGGGCGCGCCCGCTAGCGGAGCAGGTCGGAGGTCCGGCGGGACGCCTTGCGGATGCCGGCCCGCTCGTCCAGCCAGCCGCCGGCCACGCCGACGACCGGCAGCTTGCCGATCGCGCGGGTGACCAGGCCGCCGCGGGGGCGCTCCTCCAGGAGCTGCTGGACCTCCAGGAAGGCGCGCGCCAGGTGCCACACGGTGCGCGCGGCCCGCTGGGCGCCGCGACCCAGCGCGGCCGCGCGACCGCCGGCACCCTCGTCCGGGCCGCCCGGCCCGGCGCCGTCGTCGTCGGCCAGCCGCTGCTCGGCGTCCTCGGCGCCGGGCACCGGCTGCTCGGCGGGCGGCAGCTCGCGGTCGAAGAGGACCCGCGCCAGCAGCGGCACCCACTGCGCCGGGTCGGTGCGGCCGTGCTCGCGGGCGGTGGCGCACACCGCCAGCCCGGCCGCGGAGGCCCCCAGCGCCGCCTGCAGCGGGAGGCGGTCGGCCAGGACGCCGGCGAAGCGGGGGGTGGCCGCGGCCAGCCCGGCGCTGATGCCGATGCGGGTGACCCACCAGTCCACGCGCTGGGCGAGGGGCTTGCCCGCCCACTGCGGCGAGGCGGGGGTGACCTCGCCCAGGGCGCGGTCGCGCAGGGCGTCCAGGGCCCGCGCGGGGAAGGGCGCGCTGGGAGGCGGGTCGTCGTCCAGGCCGAGCCAGCGCTGCGGGTCGGCCAGGACTCGCCCGACCATGGCGGCGTACAGGCCCAGGGCGCGCGCCAGCTGCGCGTCGCCGACGGCGGGGTGCTTCGCCACGTCTGCCTGCTTCCCGGGGTCCGTCCGGCGGTGCTGCGCACGTGCCGGCGCCCGGGGGCGGGCGCCGGGCCCGATCATGCCGACCGCCGCCCCTTCCCGCACACCGAGCGCCCGGCCCGCACCGGGAGCCACCGCGCGAGCCTGGCCGCGCGGTGCCCGCGTCGCTACAGTCCCGGGCCGTGGGAACCCCCCGCGAGCTCGTGGGTCGCGACCGGGAACGACGACGCGTCCACGAGCTGCTGGGCAGGGCGCGCAACGGCCGCGGCGGCGCGCTGCTGATCACCGGCGACCCCGGGATCGGCAAGACGGCGCTGCTGGACGGGACCCTGGGCGAGCCCGCCGGTCTGCGGCTGCTGCGCGTGGACGGCTACGAGGCCGAGTCGACGATCCCCTTCGCCGCCCTGCAGCGCCTGCTCGTCCCGCTGCGCGAGCACCTGCCCTCCCTGCCCGCGGTGCAGCAGCAGGCGCTGCGGGTGGCGGCCGGGGCGGTGGGCGGAGCGCCGCCGGACCGCTTCCTCGTCGGGCTCGGCGTGCTGGGCCTGCTGGCCGCCGCGGGCGGGGCCGGACCCGTGGTGTGCGCGGTCGACGACGCCCACCTGCTGGACGAGGAGTCCCTGGACGCGCTGGCGTTCGTCGCCCGCCGCCTGGAGGCGGAGTCCGTCGCGCTCCTGCTCGCCGCGCGCGAGGAGCCGTCCCTGGTGCCCCGGGCGGCCGGAGTGCCCGCGCTGCACCTGGCGGGGCTCGAGCAGGAGGCGGCCGTCGCGCTGCTGCGCGCGTCGCTGCCGCGGGCGATCGAGCCGGTGGCGGCGGCCCGGATCGCCACCGCCACCGGCGGCAACCCCCTGGCGCTGATCGACCTCGCCGGTGAGCTCGGCGTCGAGCGCCTGACCGAGGCCGGCTTCGCCGAGGAGCCCTTCCCCGCGGGGCGCCACCTGGAGGCGCACTACCTGCGCCGGGTGCGCCACCTGCCCGCCCCCGTGCAGCGCTGGCTGCTGGTCGCCGCCGCCGACTCCACCGGTGCGGTCGACGTCATCACCGCTGCGGCCCGCGAGCTCGGGGTGCCGGGGACCGCCGCGGACGAGGCGGAGGCGGCGGGGCTGGTCGAGCTCGACGGCGCGGTGCGCTTCCGCCACCCGATGGTGGAGTCCGCCGCCTACGGCGCCGCCGCCGGGCCCGAGCGCCGCCGCGTGCACCGGGCGCTGGCGGCGGCCACCGCGGCGCTGGGCCTGGTGGAGCTGCAGGCCTGGCACGCGGCGAGGGCGGCGCTGGGCACGGACGCGGCCGTGGCCGACCAGCTCGAGCGCGTCGCCGACCTGGCCGGGCGCCGCGGCGGGCTGTCCTCGCGCGCCAGCGTCCTGGTGCGCGCCGCGCAGCTGAGCCCGGCCGGGGAGGTGCGCTCCGCCCGGCTGGTGGCCGCTGCGGAGGCGGCGCTGGGCGCCGGGGCCGCCCAGCGCGCGCAGGACCTGCTCGGCGGCGTCGACGAGGAGGTGCTCGGCCCGCTCGCCCGCGGCCGGCTGGCGTCGGTGCGCGCCACCCGCGCGCTGTTCACCGCCGACCCGGCGCTGACGGGGTCGGCGGCGCAGATGCTGCGCGCGGCCGAGCACTTCCACGGCCACGACACCGACGCCGAGCAGCAGGCGCTGATCACGGCGTTCTGCTGCGCGCTGCCCGCCGAGCGCCTGGTCCACGGCACGACGCTGCAGCACCTGGGCCGGCGGCTGCGGGAGGGGGCCGGCGAGCGGGACGGGCCGGCCTCCACGGTCCTGCGGGCGCTGAGCGCGCTGATCCTGCTGCCCTACGCCGAGGCCGTGCCCGTCGTGCGACGCGCCGTGGACCTCATCGACCGCCTCCCCCCGCAGCAGCTGCTGCGCTACGGCACCGCCGGGGTGCCGCTGGCCACCGCGCTGTGGGACGCCGCCGCACGTCGCGCCTGCCTGCAGCGCACCGCCGACGCGGCGCGCGACGCCGGTTCCCCGCAGCTGCTGGACACCGTCCTGTGGACCGCCTCGCTGGCGGAGCTGCAGGGCGGCACGCCCCGCCGCGCCGGTCAGCACGTGGAGCAGGTGCGCGAACTGCGGCGGGCCCTGGGCTACGACGCGGAGCACGTCGTCAACGTGGCGTGGCTGGCCTGGTCGGGCGCACCGCGCCCGCAGGTGCAGGCGGTCGCCGACGCCGCGGCGGCCGCGGGTCTCGGCGGCGTGCACGACGCGGGGGTGAGCGCCCTGGCCGTCCGGGACCTGGCCGAGGGCCGCTACCGCGACGCCTTCTGCGTGCTCGCACCGCTGGTGGAGGAACCGTTCCTGCACGTCACGCCGCTGATCTACCCCGACCTGGTGGAGGCCGCGGTGCGCAGCGGGCACGAGGAGCACGCCCGGCGCGCGGCGGGGCGGCTGGACGAGCTGGCGGCCGCCAACGGGTCGGTGTGGGCGCTGGGGGTCGCGCAGCGCTCGCGGGCGCTGCTGGAGCAGGAGCCGGCGGCGGTGGAGGCGTGCTTCCACAGCGCCCTGGACGCCCTGGCGACGCCCGAGCTGCAGGTGGAGCTGGCCCGCGCCCACCTGCTGCACGGCGAGTGGTTGCGGCGCTGCCGGCGGCGCAGCGCCGCGAAGGAGCAGCTGCACCGTGCCGCGGCGCTGTTCGAGGACGCCCGGGCGCCGGCGTTCGCCCAGCGCGCACGCCGCGAGCTGGCCGCCCTGGGCGAGCGCTCGCCCTCGCCGCGGGCGGGCGCGGGTCCCGGCCGGCGGGCGGGTGCGGAGCTGACCGCCCAGGAAGCCGCGGTGGCCCGGCTGGCCGCCTCGGGAGCCACCAACGCCGAGATCGGCGCGACCCTGTTCCTCAGCGTGAACACCGTCGACTACCACCTGCGCAAGGTCTTCGCGAAGCTGGGCATCTCCTCGCGCCGCCAGCTCGCCGACCGCTCGGGCGAGCTGCCGCGCTGAACGGGCGCGCCGGGCGCCGCCGCACCCCGGCGGCGACCACGCACGACGGCGGGGACCACGCACGACGACGGCGACGACGGTGCGCACCACGCGCGCCACGTGGTCCACGCACCGGCCGTGAGGCACGAGGCTGGCCGCGCCCGGGAACCGCAGCACCGCGCAGCAGGGAGGCAGCCGTGCCCCACGTCACCGTCGACGACGGAGCGCAGATCTTCTACCGCGACTGGGGGCAGGACGGCTCACCGGTCCTGCTCAGCCACGGCTGGCCGCTGAACTCCGACGCCTGGGAGGCCGCCGCCCGCTTCTTCGCCGAGCACGGCCACCGCGCCGTCGCCCACGACCGGCGCGGTCACGGGCGCTCCACCCAGACCTGGCACGGCAACGAGATGGACACCTACGCCGACGACCTCGCCCGCCTCATCGAGGCCCTGGACCTGCGCGGGTTGACGCTGATCGGGCACTCCACCGGCGGCGGGGAGGTGGTGCGCTACCTCGCCCGGCACGGCAGCTCCCGCGTGGCCAAGCTGGTGCTCGTCTCCGCCGTGCCGCCGCTGATGCTGCGCACCGACGACAACCCCGGCGGGCTGCCCGCGCGGGTCTTCGACGAGCTGCGCGCCGGCGAGGCCGCCGACCGCGCCCAGCTGTACCGCGACCTGGCCGACGGCCCCTTCTTCGGGCACAACCGCCACGACGACGTCGAGCAGGGTTTCCGCGACGCCTTCTGGCTGCAGGGCATGGCCTGCGGTCACCACGCAGCCCACGAGTGCATCGCGGCCTTCTCCGCCACCGACTTCCGCGCCGACCTGCGCGGCATCGACGTGCCCACCCTGGTCGTGCACGGCGACGACGACCAGGTCGTCCCCCTCGCCGTCGGCGGCGAGCGTTCGGCCGCGATGGTCCCCGGCGCGACGCTGACCGTCTACGGGGGCGCCGGCCACGCCCTGCCCGACACCGAGCGCGAGCGCCTGCACGCCGACCTCCTCACCTTCGTGGAGTCGTGAACAGCCGCACCCATCG
>NZ_JAAALM010000308.1 GCF_009906395.1 Kineococcus indalonis | reverse complement strand
CTCCTGTGCTCGTCTCTGCCCGGCGCCGTACCCGCCCCGGCGCGCCGGCCCCCCGTTTGCCGCCGCGCCGGGGCGGGTACGGCGCCGGGCAGAGACGAGCACAGGAGGTCCTGCGGTGAGCGAGCCCGAGCTGGACAGCGCGATGGCCACCGGCAACGACGAGGGCGAACCGGGCGAGCCCGGGCCCGCGCCGTTCCCCGACCCCACCGACGAGCCCGAGGGCGCGGCGGTGGAGGAGACGCCGGAGGCGGTGGCGGCCGTGCACGACGACGCACCCCTGCCCGCCGGCGCCCGGGACGCCGGGGACGCCGGGGCGGACCCGCTCACCCCGCGGTTCCACGAGCCCGGCTCCTGACGACCCGCACCGCCCGCACCGCCCGCACCGCCCGAGGAGCACCGTGACCGACACGCCCACCACCGGCCCGCAGGGCGGACCCGACCCCACCGCCGCCGCGGCCGCCTCCCCCGGCACGGCCCTGGTCGCCGGGTCGGCCGGGGTCATCGGCGCCCACGCCGCCGCCGAGTACGCCCGCCTGCCCGGCTGGACGGTGCGCGGCGCGGCCCGCCGCGAGCAGCCCGGGGTGCCGTGGCGGGCGCTGACGGCGGACCTGTCCAGCGCCGACGGCGCCCGCGAGGGCCTGGCGGCGGCGCGCGACACCACCCACCTGGTGTTCGCCGCGTACGTCGAGCGCGGCGACGAGCTGCAGCAGGTGCGGGACAACACCGCGCTGCTGCGCCACACCCTGGACGCCCTGGACGGCGCGCCGCTGCGGCACGTGACGCTGTACCAGGGCGGCAAGGCGTACGGCGCGCACCTGCCGGGGTTCAAGACCCCCGCGCGCGAGAGCGACCCGCGCCTGCTCGTGCCGAACTTCTACTACGCGCAGGAGGACCTGCTGCGCGCCGAGGCGGACCGGCGCGGGTTCGGCCTGACGGTGCTGCGCCCGGAGGGCGTCGTCGGGTACGCCACCGGCAACCCCATGAACATCCTCATGGTGGTCGCCGTGCACGCCGCGATCAGCCGCGCCCTGGGGGTGCCGCTGCGCTTCCCCGGCTCGCGCGCCGCCGGCGAGGCCCTGTACCAGGTCACCGACGCGGAGCTGCTGGCCCGGGCCACCGTGTGGGCCGGGTCGACGCCGGCCGCGGACGGGGAGGTCTTCAACGTCACCAACGGCGACCAGTTCCGCTGGGTGCACGCCTACGCCGCGATCGCCCGGCACCTGGGGATGGAGCACGACGAGCCGCAGGACTTCTCCCTGACCTCGGTGATGCCGCTGCACGAGGGCACCTGGCGGCGCCTGGTGGACGAGCACGGCCTGGTGCCCACGCCGTACGAGCGCCTCGTCGGCTGGCCGTTCGGGGACTTCCTGTTCCACTCCGGCTTCGACAACGTCTCCAGCACCGTGAAGGTGCGCCGCGCCGGGTTCGGCGAGTGCCTGGACAGCGTGGAGCGCTTCTGCGAGCTCGTCGACCGGCTGGTGGAGCGCAGGGTGGTCCCGGCGTTCCGCTGAGCCCCGGGGGACCCGGCGTGACCCGCGCGCGCCGGAGGGTGGACCGCGGGCCGCGCGGCGCGCACCATCGGTGCATGAACCAGGCACCGGGTGAGGGCGGGACCGCGGACCAGCACGCGCCGGGGGGACCGGTCGACGAGGCCCCCCTCGAGCAGAGCCCCTCCGGGCAGAGCCCCCTCGAGGAGGTCCCCCTCGAGGAGGCCCCCCTCGTGCAGCCGCCCCTCGCGCAGCGCCTGCCCCTGCCGCACGCGGGCACCGCGGTGGCGCAGCCGTGGCGGCAGCGGGCGCTCGCCCTGCGCCGCACCCTGCCGCAGCTGGCGCGCAACCCCGTCGTGGTCAGCGCCTCGACGGTGGCGGTGACCGTGGCCGCGCGCCTGGCGGTGGAGGTGGCCCGGCGCGCCCTGTCCGGCTCCTCCGCGGGCGCGCCGGTGCGGGTGGAGGTCAGCGGGCACGTGATGCACCACGTGCACGTGGTCCAGCACGTCCACGTCGTGCACCACGCCACCTCCCCGATCGGCTGGCCGGCGCTGTCGGCGCCGCCGCGGCGCTGACCGGGCGCGCCGACCCGGCGCGTCACGCCGGCGCGGCCAGGGCGTCGCGCACGCCGCCGAACCCGCCGAGCCCGGAGACCGCGTCGCGCGGCGGCCAGCGCGCGCAGCGCCAGCAGCACCAGGGCCGGCGCCACCACGACCAGGCAGTGGCCCAGCAGCAGGGCGCCGGTGGCGGGTGCGGGTGGTCGGGGAGGCGGCCGACGGCGCGGCGGCGGTGGCGCGGTGCCGGGCGCTGGAGCCGGACGTGGTGGTGGTGGACCTGCGGATGCCCGGCACGGACGGGATCGCCGCGACCGCGCAGGTGGTGGCGCGGGGCACGGCGGTGCTGGTGCTGACGACGTTCGACCTGGACGAGCTGGTGCTGGTGGCGCGCGACGCGGGGCTCGTGGGACCCGCCGCCGACCAGCGCATTGAATGACCATCCAGGATGGTGCATACTCTTCCGCATGTCGAAGGTCCTCACCTCCCTGCCCGCCGGTGAACGCGTCGGCATCGCCTTCTCCGGCGGCCTGGACACCTCCGTGGCGGTCGCGTGGATGCGCGAGAACGGGGCGGTGCCGTGCACCTACACCGCCGACATCGGGCAGTACGACGAGCCCGACATCGCCTCCGTGCCCGAGCGCGCGAAGGACTACGGCGCCGAGGTCGCCCGCCTCGTCGACGGCAAGGCCGCGCTCGTGGAGGAGGGCCTGGCGGCGCTGACCTGCGGCGCCTTCCACATCCGCTCCGGCGGGCGCAGCTACTTCAACACCACCCCGCTGGGCCGCGCCGTCACCGGCACCCTGCTGGTGCGCGCGATGCTCGCCGACGACGTGCAGATCTGGGGCGACGGCTCCACCTTCAAGGGCAACGACATCGAGCGGTTCTACCGCTACGGCCTGCTGGCCAACCCCGCCCTGCGCATCTACAAGCCGTGGCTGGACGCCCGCTTCGTCAGCGAGCTGGGCGGGCGCAAGGAGATGTCGGAGTGGCTGCAGGCGCGAGAGCTGCCGTACCGCGCCAGCACCGAGAAGGCGTACTCCACCGACGCCAACATCTGGGGCGCCACCCACGAGGCCAAGCGGCTGGAGCACCTGGACGCCAGCGTCGAGCTCGTCGAGCCCATCATGGGCGTGCGGTTCTGGGACCCCGAGGTGGAGATCGCCACCGAGGACGTCACCATCGGCTTCGAGCAGGGCCGCCCCGTCTCGATCGACGGGCGCAGGTTCGACTCCGCGGTGGACCTGGTGCTGGAGGCCAACGCCGTCGGCGGGCGGCACGGGCTGGGCATGTCCGACCAGATCGAGAACCGCATCATCGAGGCCAAGAGCCGCGGCATCTACGAGGCGCCGGGCATGGCGCTGCTGCACGCCGCCTACGAGCGCCTCGTCAACGCGATCCACAACGAGGACACCGTCGCCAGCTACCACAACGAGGGCCGGCGCCTGGGCCGCCTGATGTACGAGGGCCGCTGGCTGGACCCGCAGGCGCTGATGCTGCGCGAGTCGCTGCAGCGCTGGGTGGGCATGGCGATCAGCGGCGAGGTGACGCTGCGGCTGCGCCGCGGCGAGGACTACTCGATCCTCGACACCACCGGCCCCTCGTTCAGCTACCACCCCGACAAGCTGTCCATGGAGCGCACCGAGGACTCCGCGTTCGGCCCGGTGGACCGCATCGGGCAGCTGACGATGCGCAACCTCGACATCGCCGACTCCCGCGCCCGCCTGGAGCAGTACGCCCGCATCGGCCTGGTCGGCGACTCGCAGCCGGCGCTGGTGGGCGCGGCGCAGGCGGCCTCCACCGGCCTGATCGGCGCGATGGACGAGGGCGGCGCGGAGGCCATCGCCTCGCGCGGGCGGGTCTCCGCGGACGAGGCGCTGCTGGACCGCGCCGCGATGGAGTCCGGCACCGACTGACCGGACCCCCGCGCCCGGGCCGCCCCGTGGCCGCGCCCCCGGCCCCTCAGGCGGCCGGGGGCGCGGCCACGGCGTGCAGCAGGTCCAGCACCTGGCGCACGGAGCGGCGGTGCAGGGCCTCCGGGCGGCACAGCACGTCGATGCTGCGCCGCACGTCGAGGTCCTCCAGCGGGCGCAGCACCAGGCGCGGGTCGGGGTGGGTGGTGTGCGCGGGCAGCAGCGCGACCGCCCGGCCGGTGGCGACGACGGCGGCGGCGACGAAGAACTCGTTGATGCGGTGCACCACCTCCAGCGGGCGCCCGGCGGCCACGGCCACGGCCTGCAGGGCGCCGGCCAGCGGGTAGCCCTCGTGCACGCCGATCCAGGGCTGGTCGGCGACGTCGGCCACCCGCAGCGTGCGCGAGCGCGCCAGCGGGTGCTGCGCGGAGTGGGCCACGAGCATCGGCTCGCTGAGCAGCGGCACGACCCGCACGGTGCGCCGCGGCCACGGCGGGCCGCTGCTCGGGCGGTGGGCGACCACGAGGTCGTGGTCGGCGACGAGGCGGGGGAAGTCGTCCTGGGCCACGTCGTGGTCGCTGCAGCGCAGCGGCGGGCCGCCGGCGGCGGCCACCGCCTCCAGCAGCGGGGGGAACCAGGCCCGCGCAGCGCTGTGGAAGGCGCACACGGCCACCGGGGCGGCGGGGGACTCCAGGTGCTCCTGCACGGCGCGCTCGGCGCGGTCGAGGGCGGCGGCGACGTCCACGGCGGCCTCGGCCAGCGCCTGCCCGGCCGCGGTCAGCGCCAGGCGCCGGCCGCGCTTCTCGGTCAGCGGCACCGGCGCGGCGCGCTGCAGGGCGGCCAGCTGCTGGGAGACGGCCGAGGGGCTCAGGTGCAGGGCCGCGGCCGCGGCGCTGAGCGAGCCGCGCTCGGCCAGCTCGCGCAGCATCCGCAGCTGCCGGACGTCCATGAAGCGATGCTAAAGGGCCGCTTCACGAACTGGCCCCTGGTCTGAACGGTCCGCCGCCCGCACGATCGGCCGGTGAGCACC
>NZ_JAAALM010000307.1 GCF_009906395.1 Kineococcus indalonis | reverse complement strand
CCCCCGCACTCCCGCGCGCGCTGCCGCCCGCGCCGCCGCACACGCCCGCCGAGGACGTCGCCGGGTTCCTCGTGGGCACCTTCCTGGCCTCCTTCGGCCTGTTCCTGCTGCACTCCAGCACCGCCGTCACCGGTGGCACCGCCGGGCTGGGCCTGCTGCTCAGCTACGCCCTGCCCGTGCCGTTCGGGGTGCTCTTCCCGCTGGTGAACCTGCCGTTCTTCCTGCTGGCGGTGCGCGCCAAGGGGTGGGGGTTCACGCTGCGCTCGGCGGCGGCCGTGCTGACCGTCTCGCTGTTCTCCCCGCTGCACGCGGCGGCGCTGCCGGCGCTGGACGCCGACCCCGTGTACGCGGTGCTGCTCGGCGACCTCGCCGCCGGCCTGGGCATCCTGGTGCTCTTCCGCCACCGCGCCAGCCTCGGCGGGTTCGGCATCCTCGCGCTCGTGCTGCAGGAGCGCCTCGGCTGGCGCGCCGGGTACGTGCAGATGGCCCTGGACGTGCTGGTCGTCGCCGCCTCGCTGGCCGTCGTGCCGCCGGCCGTGGTGGCGCTGTCCGCCGCCGGCGCGGTGGTCCTCAACCTCGTGCTGTCGATGAACCACCGCCCCGGCCGCTACACCGGCACCGGCAGCGGCAGCTGACCGGCCCGCTCAGCCCCGTGGCCCGCTCAGCCCCGCGGCCCGCTCAGGGCCACAGCGCCACGAGCACCTTGCCCGACGCCTCCGAGTCCGCCGCCACCGCGAACGCCTCCGCGACGGAGTCGGCGGGCACCTCGTGGGTGACGACCCGCTCCAGGTCCGGGCGCTCGGCCAGCACCCGCACCGCCTCGTCGATCTCGTCGGCGAAGCGGAACGTGCCGCGCAGCTGCAGCTCCTTGGACACCAGCGGCGCCAGGTTCAGCGGCCGCGGCGCGTCCGGCACCATGCCCACCTGCACCACCACCCCCGCGCGGCGGGCCGCCAGCAGCGCCGTGCCCACCGCGGCGGGCACCCCGGAGCACTCCAGCACCACGTCGAACGCCTCCCCGGGCACCTCCTGCTCGCCCACGCGCAGCGTGCCGTGCACGCCCAGGGCGCGCGCCCGCGCCAGCGGACCGGGCAGCACGTCGGTGGCCACGACCTCCCCCGCCCCGCGCACCAGCGCCGCGGCCGCCGCCAGCAGCCCGATCGGCCCGGACCCGGACACCAGCACCCGCCTGCCCGCCACGTCCCCGGCCACGCCCACCGCGTGCAGCGCCACCGCCAGCGGCTCGGCCAGCGCCGCCCGGCGCAGCGGCAGCCCCGCCGGCAGCACGCGCACCATCGCGCGGTCCACCACGAGGAACTCGCTCATCCCGCCCTGCGTGTGCGGCCAGGTGGAGGCGCTGCCCAGGTACGCACCGCCCGGGCGCAGGTGCGGGTGGTGCTCCAGGCCCGCGGCCGGCGGGCCGAACGTGGCCGGGTGCACCGTCACCGGCGTGCCCGGCGCGAGCTCGCCGGAGGGGTCGGCGTCCACCGCGGCGGAGACCTCGTGGCCCGGCACCAGCGGCTCGCGCACCACGAACGCGCCGTTCGCGCCGTGCGCGAGGTAGTGCAGGTCCGACCCGCAGATCCCCGCGTACGCCACGCGCAGGCGCACCCGGCCCGGGCCCGGCTCCGGCGTCGGCACCTCCTCCACGCGCAGGTCGCCCGCCCCGTGCACCCTGACCGCCCTCACGGCGCCCCCTCCCCGTCCCGCGGACCGCGGGACCTCGCAGCACCGACCCTCGCAGCACCGACCCTCCCAGCACCGACCCTCACAGCACCGACGTCATGCCGCCGTCGACGACGACGTTCTGCCCGGACACGAAGCTGGACGCGTCCGAGCACAGGTAGATCAGCGTGCCCAGCAGCTCCTCCACCCGGCCCCACCGCCCCGCCGGGGTGCGCTGCTCCACCCAGGCGCTGAACGCCTCGTCGGCGACCAGGGCGGCGTTCATCTCGGTGGCGAAGTACCCGGGGGAGATGGCGTTCACCTGGACCCCGCGGCCGGTCAGGTCCGCGGCCATGCCCTTGGTGAGCATCGCCACCCCGCCCTTGGTGGCGGTGTACGGGGCGATCGTGCGCCGCGCCAGCACCGACTGCACCGAGGCGACGTTGACGACCTTGCCCGACCCGCGCGCCACCATGTGCGGGACCACCGCCCGCGAGACGTGGAACACGCTGGAGAGGTTCACCGCCACCAGCGCGTCCCAGTCGGCGGCGGCGAACTCCTCGAACGGGGCGCGCCGCTGGATGCCGGCGTTGTTCACCAGCACGTCCGGGGCGCCGTGCTCGGCGACCAGCGCGGCCACGCCCTCGGCGACGGCGCCGGCGTCGGTGACGTCGAAGCTCACCACCGCCGGCGCGGTCCCGGTGCGCTGGGCCAGCTCCTCCTGCGCCCGCCGCAGCTGCTCGCGGTCGCGCCCGTGCAGCACCACGCGCGCGCCGGCCTCCGCCAGCCCGCCCGCCATGGCGCGGCCCAGCCCGCGCGAGGAGCCGGTGACCAGCGCCAGCCGGCCGGAGACGTCGAACAGTGCGCTCACGGGCCCGCACCCTGGCACAGGCACCCGCCCCGCCGCAGCGGGGCGCCGCTCAGGCGCGCTCGTGCCGCACCCAGCCGAACGTGCGGCGCACCGCCTCCTGCCAGTCCTGCCAGCCGCGCTCGCGCTCGGGCCCGGCCATCGCCGGGGACCACTGCGAGGCGCGGTGCCAGCGCCGGCGCAGCGCCTGCGTGTCCGGCCAGAAGCCCACCGCCAGGCCCGCCGCGTACGCCGCGCCCAGCGACACCGTCTCGGACACCATCGGGCGCACCACCGGCACGTCCAGCACGTCCGCGACCGTCTGCATGAGCAGGTTGTTCGACGTCATCCCGCCGTCCACCCGCAGCGAGGACAACCGCAGGCCGGAGTCCGCCTCCACCGCCTCCACGACCTCGCGGGTCTGCCAGGCGGTGGCCTCCAGCACCGCGCGCGCCAGGTGCCCCTTGGTGACGAACGAGGTCAGGCCGATGATCAGACCGCGCGCCTCGGCCCGCCAGTGCGGCGCGTACAGCCCCGAGAACGCCGGCACGAAGTAGCAGCCCCCGTTGTCGGGCACCGTGCGCGCCAGCGACTCCACCTCCGGCGCGGTGGAGATCAGCCCCAGGTTGTCGCGCAGCCACTGCACCAGCGCGCCGGTGACGGCGATGGAGCCCTCCAGCGCGTACGCCGGCGGCTCGTCGCCGATGCGGTGCGCCACCGTCGTCAGCAGCCCGTGGGTCGAGCGCGGCACGTCGGTGCCGGTGTTCATCAGCAGGAACCCGCCGGTGCCGTAGGTGCACTTCGCCTCCCCGGGCGAGAAGCACGTCTGGCCGAACAGCGCCGCCTGCTGGTCGCCCAGCGCCGCGGCGATCCGCGCGCCGGGCACCACGGTGCGCGCCCGGCCGTACACCTGCGAGCTGGGCACGATCCGCGGCAGCGCCGCGCGCGGCACCCCGAACGCCTCCAGCAGCTCCGGCGACCAGTCCAGGGTGCGCAGGTCCATGAGCATCGTGCGGCTGGCGTTGGTCACGTCCGTGACGTGCTCGCCGCCGTCCGGGCCGCCGGTGAGCTTCCACACCAGCCAGGACTCCACCGTCCCGAACAGCACGTCCCCGGCCGCGGCCCGCCGGCGCAGCCGCTCGTCGTGGCGCAGCATCCACGCCATGCGCGGGCCGGCGAAGTACGTCGCCAGCGGCAGCCCGCACACGTGCGCGAAGCGGTCCACCCCGCCCTCGGCGGCCATCTCCTCCACCAGCGCGGCGGTGCGGGTGTCCTGCCACACGATCGCCGGGGCGACGGGCTCGCCGGTGCGCCGGTCCCACGCCACCACCGTCTCGCGCTGGTTGGCGATGCCCACGGCCACCACGTCCCCCGGGCCCGCCTCCACCTGCGCCATCGCCTGCGGCACCAGGCGGGCCACGTCGGCCCAGATGCGCGCCGCGTCGTGCTCCACCCAGCCCGGGCGCGGGTAGTGCTGGCGGTGCTCGCGCTGGGCGACGGCCACCAGCCGGCCGGCGTGGTCGAAGAGGATGCAGCGCGTCGACGTGGTGCCCTGGTCGACCGCCACGACGTACCCGCGGTGCTCCGGGCGCTGCGCTGCACCCGTCTGCGTCGTCACGGGCGCCATCCTGCCCGACGCCCGCCCCGGCGCGGCCGTCGCGACCGCGCCGTCCCCGCGCCGTCCCCGCGCCGTCCCCGCGCCGGGCGCGTCAGTCCACGCGCGCGCCCAGGCCGCGCGAGATCGCCCGCGCCGCCTGCCGCACGGCGGGCACCACGCCCGCCCGGGGCCGGCCGCGGGAGTCCACGAGGTGCTCGGCGGCGCCGTCCACGCCGATGGCGCCCACCACCAGCCCGCCGCGGTCGCGCACCGGCGCGGCCACCCCCGCCACCCCGGCGGTCAGCTCCTCCACCTCCAGCGCCCAGCCCTGCTCGCGCACCGCCGCCAGCGCGCGCCGCAGCACCGCCGCGTCGGTGACGGTGCGCGCCGTCATCGCCGGCAGCCGCCCGCGCAGCCGCACCGGCGCCGAGGCCAGCAGCACCTTGCCCAGCGCGCACGCGTGCGCCGGCAGGCTCGCGCCGGTGGTGAGCTCCTGGGCGCTGTCGTCGGGGCGGAAGACGTGGTGGACCACCAGCGCACGGCCCTCGTGGAGCACCGCCAGCCGCACCGACTCGCCCGTGCGCGCCGCCAGGGAGTCCGCCCAGTTCACCGCGTGCGCGCGCAGGTCGTCGGCGCCGGTGCGCGGGCGGCCCAGGTCCGCCAGCGCGGGGGAGGCGCGGTAGTCGCCGTCCTCGTCCTGCACCACGAAGCCGACGTCCACGAGGGTGCGCAGGATGCCGTGGGCGGTGGTCTTGGCCAGCCCCAGGGCGTTGCCGACCTCCACCACGCCCAGGCCGCGCCCGGCGCCGGACAGCAGCCGCAGCACCGCCGCGGCCCGCTCGATGGACTGGATGGGCCCGGGCACGCGCGCTCCCCGCC
>NZ_JAAALM010000306.1 GCF_009906395.1 Kineococcus indalonis | reverse complement strand
GAAGGACGGGGGAGGGGGAGCGGGGGGCTCCTCCACGCAGCTCTCCTCAGGTCCCGGTGCGCCGACGGTCTTCAGCGATCGGGCGAGGCTATCGCGCTGCGCAGTGGATCAAGGACGATCCGTGGTGTTCCGGCGGGTGATCCACCCGACCGGGGCAGCGGCGGGCGGTCAGTGCGGGTGCAGGCGGGTGGGGCCCCCGAAGGACGCCCACACGGTGCGGCTGAGGTCGTCGACGTTCTCCACCACGCCCCACTCGTCGGCCAGGCTCGCCACGATGCACAGCCCGCGCCCGGAGGTGGCCCCCTCGCCCACGGCCCGCGGGCCGACCACCCGCCCCGGGGCGCCGCCGTCGGTGACCGCGACCTCCACGTGGGGCCCGCCGTCGCGGGTCACCAGGCACTGCACGTGGATGCCCCCGTCGCCCAGCGGGCGCGCGTGGCGCACCGAGTTGCCCACGATCTCGGAGACGACGATCTCGATCTCCGCGGTGCACTCGGCGTCCAGACCGGCCCCGTCCAGCACGGAGCGGACCGCGCGCCGGGCCCGTGGGACAGATGCGGCGTCGTGCTCGAACGACGACCAGTGCGTCGCCGGCACAGGGCCAACCCCCGTCGGCATCCGTCCTCCTGCCCTGCCGCCTGCTTGACGGCCCCGTAGGTACCCGAGCCGCGCGCCGGCCAAACCTGGCCGGCCGCCCCTCCCCCTCCAGGGTGGGGCACACCACCCGTCCGGCCCAGCAGCGACCCGCCACCACCGGCGTGTGACACCCACGTGAACTCTGCGCCCACGCCTGTCGCCGGGGCGCCCCGGCGTGCCACGGTGATCGAAGTCCCCGAGGCGGAGGTGCCGTGGTGAAGCTGCCCGTGCAGACGTGGTTCGACCGGGCCACCTCCCGCGCCCGGGACTGGCCGCTGGACCGGCTGCGCGCCGACAAGGGCCGCACCCGCGTCAGCGTGGTGCTGCCCGCCCTGGACGAGGAGCCCACCGTCGGCGGCGTGGTGCGCATGGTGCGCCGCCTGGCCGACGACACCGGCCTGGTCGACGAGGTCGTCGTCATGGACTCCGGCTCCACCGACGGCACCGCGCGCGCCGCCGAGGCCGCCGGGGCGGTCGTGCACCACCGCGACGACGTGCTGCCCGAGCTGGGCTCGCGCCCCGGCAAGGGCGAGGTGCTGTGGAAGTCGCTGGCCGTCACCACCGGCGACGTCGTCGTCTTCGTCGACGCCGACCTGGTGGACCCGCAGCCGCAGCTGGTCACCGGCCTGATCGGCCCGCTGCTGGCCGACCCCTCGGTGGAGCTGGTCAAGGGCTGCTACGACCGCCCCCTCAAGGGCGCCGGCGGCTCCTCCGGCGGGCGCGTCACCGAGCTCGTGGCCCGCCCGCTCCTCGGCCGCTTCTTCCCCGAGCTGGCCGGCGTGGTGCAGCCGCTGGCCGGCGAGTACGCCGGCCGCCGCCGCCTGCTGGAGGCGGTGCCCTTCAGCGGCGGCTACGGCGTGGAGATCGCGATGCTCATCGACACGCTGCGCCTGCGCGGCCTGGGCGCCATCGCCCAGGTCGACCTGGGCCGGCGCACCCACAGCCACCAGGACACCGCCGCGCTGGGCCGCATGGCCGCCCAGATCACCCACGTCGTCCACGAGCGCGCCCTGGGCGCCACCGGCTCGACCACCGCCGTCACCCAGTTCGCCCGCGACGGGTACGGGCACTACGCCCCGGTGACGCACGTGATGGACCTCGCCGAGCGCCCCCCGATGATCACCGTGGACGGGTACGCGCACCGGGTGGCCAAGGTCTCCTGAGCGCCCGGCCCCGCGACCCCGCCCCGGGGGCGCGGGGGGTCAGCGCACGAAGGGCTCGGCCCCCGTCTCGGAGACCATGGGGCGCCCGGCGTCCGCCCAGGCCCCCATGCCGCCCTCGACGTTGACGACGTCGTAGCCGTTCTGCGCGAGCCACTGCGCCACGCGCAGGGAGCGGCCGCCGGCGCGGCAGACGACGTGCAGCTCGCCCTCGGGCAGCTCGGCGAGGCGCTGGGGGACCTCGGACATGGGGACGTGCAGGGCGCCGTCGGCGTGGCCGGCGACCCACTCGTCGTCCTCGCGGACGTCGAGGAGGGTGGCGTCGGCGGGGACGGCGGCGGCGGCGACGGAGGGGACGTCGGACATGCCGGGGAGCCTACGGGTCAGCGCAGCTGCGGGGGCAGGGGCCGGGCGTGGACGACGGCGAGGGTGGAGACGGCGCGGGTGAGGGCGACGTAGAGGCGGCGCAGGCCGGTGCGCCCGTCGGGTTCGCCGTCGACGAGGTCGGCGGGTTCGACGACGACGACGCGGTCGAACTCCAGGCCCTTGACGAGGGTGGCGGGCACGAGGGAGACGCGTTCGGGCGCGGTGCCCTCGTCGTCCTCGCCGACGGCGTCGAGGCGGGTGGCGGGCACGCCGGCGGCGGCGAGGGCGGCGGCGGCGGCGTCGGTGGCCGCGTCGGCGACGACGAGGCCGATCGAGCCGTCCTCGCGCAGGAGGTCGGCGACGACGGCGACGGCGGCGGGCAGGGGGTCGCCGTGGACGGGGTGGACGTCGAGGCGGCCGGGGTCGGGGCGCACGGAGCGCGGCACGGTGAGCTCGGGGGCGATGGCGGGCAGCAGGCGGGCGGCGTAGTCGATGACGGCGGAGGGGACGCGGAAGCCGCGGTCGAGGACCTCGAGGTGGCCGTCGGGCTTGCCGAGGTGGCCGAGGACCTCGCGCCAGGAGCGGGCGGCCCAGGGGGTGGTGCCCTGGGCGATGTCGCCGAGGACGGTGGCGGCGCCGGTGGAGCAGCGCCGGCCCACGGCGCGCAGCTGCAGCGGGGAGAGGTCCTGGGCCTCGTCGAGGACGACGTGGGCGCGGGAGGGGGTGCGGGTGAGCTGGTCGGCGAGCTCGTCGAGCAGGACGGCGTCGGCGGCGCTCCAGCGGGCGGCGCCGGCGCTGCGCGGGGCGCGCTGCCACAGCAGCAGGGCGCGTTCGGCGTCGTCGAGCAGGCCCTGGGAGCTGGCGCGCAGGAAGGCGGCGTCGGACAGCAGGCGGTGCAGGACCCTGGCGGGGTCCTGGGCGGGCAGGAGCCGGTTCGCGGCGCGCTTGACGTCGGCGCTGCGGGCGACGGCGTCCTGGACGGTGTCGTCGGGGGAGTCACCGGCGGCTTCGAGGAGCTGCAGGACGGCGTGGGCCAGGCGCTGGGGCAGCAGGGCGCGGGCGGCGTCGTAGCGCACGCCGCGGGTGGTGAGCTCGTCGAGCAGCTCGCGCACCCGGTACCCGGGCACGCGCCAGCGGCGCGAGCCGCGGGTGAGGACGAGGGCGCCGCCGTCGAGGACGTCGGCGGGGTCGGCGACGGCGGACCACACGGCGCGGCGGGCGACCTCGGCCATGCGGGCGTCGCCCTTGAGGGCGGCGACGGCGGCGGGTTCGGTGGCGCGCACGCGCACCTCCGCGCGCCCGGCGCCGCCGGCGGTGACGAGGTCGGCGACGGTGCGCTGCTCGACCCGGACCTCGCCGAGGGCGGGCAGGACGGCGCCGATGTGCTGCAGGAAGGCGCGGTTGGGGCCGACGACGAGGACGCCCTGGCGGGTGAGGCGCTCGCGGTGGGCGTAGAGCAGCCAGGCGGCGCGGTGCAGGCCGACGGCGGTCTTGCCGGTGCCGGGGGCGCCCTGCACGCACACGGTGGTGCCGGCGTCGGCGCGCACGAGGGCGTCCTGCTCGGGCTGGATGGTGGCGACGATGTCGCGCATGGGCCCGGAGCGGGGGCGTTCGATCTCGCGGGCGAGGATCTGCGAGGCGGTGCCGTCCTCCCCCTCCACCTCCCCCGACCCGGCCGGCGGGTCGGCGAGGTGCTCGTCCTCGTAGGCGGTCAGCCGGCCGTGCTCGACGCCGAAGCGGCGGCGCAGGCGCACGTCGCCGCGCTCGGCGCGGCTGGCGCGGTAGAAGCCGCGCGAGACGTCGGCGCGCCAGTCCACGACGACGGGGTCGCCGGCGCCGTCGGTGACGTGGCGGCGGCCGATGTGCAGGACCTCCCCGGAGTCGTGGTCGGTGCGCCCGAAGAACAGGGCGGTGGCGGGGTCGTCGAGGAGGCTGGCGGCGCGGCGGTGCAGGACGAGGGCGAGGGCGGCGTCGGCGATCGGGTCGCCGCCGTCGGCGGTGAGGGACAGCGTGTGCTCGCGCATGCGGGTGAGTTCGGCGCGGGCGCGGTCGAGGTGCTGCTGCTCGGCGGTGAGCACGTCGGGGACCTGGCGGGCGGGCACGGTTCCTCCGGGTTGTCGAGGGAGCCCGGGGATTCTGCCGGATCCGTTGCGGGACAACAACGTTGCGATCACTCAGGCGTTCGCGGGAGGATCTTGGAGGGGCCGGTCGAGGAACCGCCGATCGGGTGGACGAACCAGTGTACGTCCGCGGTGCGCCCCGCGGCCGAGCGGCGTGCCGCCGCGGTGCCCCCGCCGCCGCCCCGTCCGGCGGTGCCCGCCGCGGGAACCGCCCGGGCCGCCGCCGCGTCCCACCGCGGTCGGGTCCGCCGGGGGGCGGGCGGGCGCGCGGGAGGCGACGATGGGCAGCACGAGCACGGCGCGGCGGCGCGGCGGGGGTGCGTTGGCCCTGGCGCTCGCCCTGGCGGTCGCGGGTGCCGCGGCGTGCGGTCAGCAGCAGGCGGGAGGCCCAGCGGTGAGCAGCAGCACGTCCAGCCCGTCCGGCAGCGCGCCGGGCGCGCCCGGCCCCTCGGGGGCGGTCACGCCGACGCCCGCGCCCGCGCCGGGCGAGCAGTCCCTGACGGTGAGCGTGGACGACGGCTCCGGCGGTGTGCGCACGTGGACGCTGACGTGCGCGCCGGACGGCACGCCGGGCGGCGACCACCCGGACGCGGCAGCGGCGTGCGCGGCGCTGGCGGCGGCGACGGTGGACCCCTTCGCACCCGTGCCCAGGGACCGCACGTGCACCCAGGTGTACGGCGGCCCGCAGCGCGCCACGGTCAGCGGGACGTGGGG
>NZ_JAAALM010000305.1 GCF_009906395.1 Kineococcus indalonis | reverse complement strand
GCGCAGCAGCTCCTCGGCGTCGGCGGTGCCCGCCCGCGCGGAGCAGGCGGTGCCCACGCTGGCGCCCACGTGGTCCACCCGCACCCCGCCGGGCTCGTAGGGGGCGCGCAGGGCGGCGACGACGCGGGCGGCGACCTCGCGCGCGGCGGCCTCGGCGGAGGCGTCGGGCACGGGCAGCACCGCGGCGAACTCGTCCCCGCCCAGCCGCGCCACCGTCCCCGGCTCGGGCACCGCCGCGCGCAGGCGCCGCGCCACCTCCACCAGCAGGGCGTCCCCAGCCGCGTGGCCCAGGGTGTCGTTGACGCGCTTGAAGCCGTCCAGGTCGACCAGCAGCACCCCGGCCGGGCCGGCGGCGGCCGCCCGCGCGAGGCGCTCGTGCAGCAGCGCCCGGTTGGGCAGGCCGGTGAGCGCGTCGTGGCCGACGCGGTGGCGCAGCTCGGCCTCGCTGGCGCGCAGACGCCGCACCAGGTCGCGGTTCTCCGCCAGCGTCACGGACTGCCGCAGCATCAGCAGCGCCAGCAGCACCACCGCCGCCACCGCCTCGGGGGTGTCCACGCGCCCCAGCGCGAACCGCCGCGCGACGACCACCGCGAAGGCCGGCAGCACCAGCACGTACGGGACCAGGGCGACCAGCCAGGCCGTGGGGGGCGTGGCGCGGCGCACCGACGTGCCCCGGTAGGCGCGGGAGGCGGCCACGTACAGGGCGCAGCAGGCCAGCCAGGCGGTCGCGCTCCAGCCCTGCGGCGGCCGGCCGCCGAGCAGGTGCAGCGCGCGCAGGACCTCCGCCGCCGCGGCGGCCAGCAGCCCGCCGCTGAGCAGCAGCGGCATCAGCCAGCGCTCCACGGGGATCTCCGTGACCACCACGAGCAGGTTGAGCACCGCCAGCAGCAGCGGCACCACCGGTCGCACGAGCAGCACCGCGTCGGCGTCCGCGGCGGCCCGCCAGGCGGGGGCGAGGACGAGCACGTGCAGGACGGTCCCGGCGGCGACGGCGCCCGCGGCGGCGTCCAGCAGGACCCTCAGGCGGGCCCGGCGCACGGGGGTGCGCGAGGTGGCGCACGTGGCGGCGAGCACCAGCAGGGCGGCGGCCAGGGCCAGCGCCACCTCCAGCGCCGGGTGGCGGTCGGGCAGCATGGCCCGCGCCGCGCCGGTGAGGAACGCCGCGCCGTGGCAGCACCAGGCGAACGCCGCGCGCGGCGAGCCGCGGCGGGCGGCGCGCGCGCAGGCCGCGGCCGCGAGCAGGGCGGCGACGGCCACGACGACGGGGGCGCTCACCCGCCGCTCACCGGCCCGTCGTCCTCCACCCGGGGGTCCTCGGCAGCGGGCGGCGCGGGCTGAACACCGCCGGGCGCGGACCACCCGCCCGGCGGTGCCGGGCCCGGCGCGCGGGACCCGGCGGGTCAGGCCGGGATCAGGCCGGGGTCAGGCGGGGGTCAGGCGGGGGTCAGGCCGTGGTCAGGCGGTGAAGGTGCGGCCGGTCAGCCGCTCGTACGCCTCCACGTAGCGGCCCCGGGTGCGCTCGAGGACCTGCTCGGGCAGCGGCGGCGGCGGCGCGCCGCCGGCGCGGTCCCAGCCGGAGGCCGGCGAGGTCAGCCAGTCGCGCACGAACTGCTTGTCGAAGCTGGGCTGGGCCCGGCCCGGCCGCCACTCCTCCGCCGGCCAGAAGCGCGAGGAGTCCGGGGTGAGGACCTCGTCGCCCAGCACGGTGCGCCCGTCGGCGCGGCCGAACTCCAGCTTGGTGTCGGCCAGCACGATGCCGCGCTCGCGGGCGATCCCCTCGGCGCGCGCGTACACCGCCAGGGTCAGCTCGCGCAGCTCGGCGGCCGCGTCCGCGCCGACCGTCGCGGCGACGTGCTCGAAGGGGACGTTCTCGTCGTGCTCGCCCAGCTCCGCCTTGGTGGCCGGGGTGAAGACCGGCTCGGGCAGCCGCGAGCCGTCCACCAGGCCCTCGGGCAGCGCGATCCCGCACACCGACCCGCCGGCGCGGTACTCCGCCAGGCCCGAGCCGGTCAGGTAGCCGCGCGCGACGCACTCCACGGGGAACATCTCCAGCTCCCGGCACACCATGGCCCGGCCCGCCACGGCCGCGGGCACGTCGGTGGAGAGCACGTGGTGCGGCACCAGGTCGGCCAGGCGCTCGAACCACCACAGCGACAGGGCCGTGAGCACCTTGCCCTTGTCGGGGACCTCGCTGGCCAGGACGTGGTCGTAGGCGCTGATGCGGTCGCTGGCCACGACGAGCACCTCGCCGCGCGCGCCGGAGGCCGGCACGTACAGGTCGCGGACCTTGCCGGAGTAGGTGTGCCGCCAGCCGGGCAGCTGCGGCGGGGCGGGCAGCGCGGGGGCGCTCACGCGCCGGCCGCCGCGGCCGCGATGTCGGTGCGGAAGCGCCCGCCGTCCAGGTGCACCGAGCGCACCGCGTCGTAGGCGGCCGCGCGCGCCTCGGCCAGGTCCGCGCCGGTGCCCACCACGGACAGCACCCGCCCGCCGGAGCTGACCACGCCCGTGCCGTCGGGCGCCGGGGCGGTGCCGGCGTGCAGGACGTGCGCGCCCGGCACCGCGTCGGCGTCCTCCAGCCCGCGCAGCAGCCCGCCGGTGCGCGGCGCCTCGGGGTAGCCGGGGGCGGCGAGCACCACGGTGACGGCGGCGTCCTCGCGCCAGCGCAGCGGCGGCAGGTCGCGCAGCGCGCCGGGGGTGGCGCACGCGCGCAGCACCTGCCCCAGCGGCGTGGCCAGGCGGGCCAGCACCACCTGCGTCTCGGGGTCGCCGAAGCGGGCGTTGAACTCCACCACGCGCAGGCCGCGGGAGGTCAGCGCCAGCCCGCAGTACAGGACGCCGCTGAAGGGGGTGCCGCGCCGGGCCATCTCGGCGACGACGGGCCGCGCGACGCGCTCGACGACCTGCTCGGCCAGGTCCGCCGGCGCCCACGGCAGCGGCGAGTAGGCGCCCATGCCGCCGGTGTTGGGGCCGGCGTCGCCGTCGAGGGCGCGCTTGAAGTCCTGCGCGGGGGCCAGCGCGAGGACCTCCTCGCCGTCGGTGAGGCAGAAGACGGACACCTCCGGGCCGTCGAGGAACTCCTCCACCACGACGGGGCCGTGGCCCAGGCAGGCGCGGGCGTGCTCCAGGGCGGCGGCGCGGTCGTCGGTGACGACGACGCCCTTGCCGGCGGCCAGGCCGTCGTCCTTGACGACGTGCGGGGCGCCGAAGGCGTCCAGGGCGGAGGCGACCTCCTCCTCGGTGGTGCACACGCGCGCCATCGCCGTGGGCACCGCGGCGGCGGCCATCACCTCCTTGGCGAAGGCCTTGGAGCCCTCCAGGCGGGCGGCCTCGGCCGAGGGGCCGAAGCAGGCGATGCCCTCGGCGCGCACCGCGTCGGCCGCGCCGGCCACCAGGGGGACCTCCGGGCCGACCACGACGAGGTCGGCGCCCAGGCGGCGGGCGAGCGCGGCCACGGCGGCGGGGTCGGCGGCGTCCACCGGCTCGCACGGGGCGACCAGGGCGGTGCCGGCGTTGCCCGGGGCGGCGACGACGCGGTCCACCCCCGGGTCGTCGAGCAGGGCGCGCACCAGGGCGTGCTCACGGGCACCGGAGCCGATGACGAGGACGTCCACGGCGACCGAGCGTAGGGCCTGGCGCGGGGCGCTCGTGACGGGCGCGGACGGGGCCGGTGCGGGATGATCCGCCCGTGCCCCGCAGCGTCCCGTCGTCCCTGGCCGTGCGGCGCCGGGCGCGCACGGGCTGGCAGCGCTGGCAGGGCTCGTGGTGGCAGATCCTGCAGTGCGGGCTGGGCGCGGGCGTGGCCTGGACCCTGGCGCAGGTGCTGTGGGACCAGCCGTACCCGGTCTTCGCGTGCGTGGCGGTCGTCGTCTCGCTGGGCGTGCAGAACAACGCCCGGCTGCGGCGCGTGGCCGAGCTGGGCGCCGGGGTGACCGTGGGGGTGCTGCTGGGCACCGTCATCGCCCACCTCATCGGCCGCGGACCCTGGCAGATCTCCCTCATCGTCGTGGCCGCGATGGGCATCGCCCGGTTCCTGGACTCCGGGGTGCTGCTGGTGAACCAGGCGGCGCTGCAGGCCACGTTCATCATCGCCTTCCCCCCGCAGCAGGGCGGCGGGTACGGGCGGTGGCTGGACGCCATGACGGGCGTGGCGGTGGCGCTGGCGATCGCCGCGCTGCTGCCGCCGGACCCCACCCGCGACGTGCGCAGCCGCGGGCGCGCCTTCACCGGTCAGCTCGCGGACCTGCTCGAGGACGCCGCCGACGCGGTGCGCGAGCACGACGCGGCGAAGGCGGACGCGGTGCTGGAGCGCGCCCGCGCCACGCAGGGCGAGCTGGAGGGGTGGGCGCAGTCGGTGGTCGCCGGCCGGGAGGTGCACCGCCTCTCGCCGCTGCGGCGCGGCAGCCGGGCGGAGATCGCCGAGCAGCAGCGGCTGCAGGCCGGGGTGGACCGGGCCACCCGCAACGTGCGGGTGATGCTGCGGCGGGTGTCCACCGCGCTGGAGTACGACGAGCAGCTGCCCGCCTCGCTGGCCGGGGCGCTGGAGTCCCTGGCGGCCGCGGTGCGCTCGCTGGGGCAGCCGGCCTACGAGGGCGAGTCGGTGCCGCCGTCGGTGGCGGGGCTGAAGGAGCTGGCGGTGACGCTGGGCCCGCGCACGCTGGGCGCGGAGTCGCTGTCGGCGACGGTGGTGGTGGCGCAGCTGCGCTCGGTGGTGGTGGACCTGCTGCAGGCGCAGGGCGTGGACCGGCAGGAGGCGCACCGGCTGCTGCCGCGCTGAGGGGGCGCCGGCGGGCGCCCCCCCGGCACCGCCCTCAGCGCCGGCGCAGCACCCGCGCGGCGGCCAGCGCCACGAGCACCGCGGCCGCCGCGGTCCCGGCGCGCCGGGCCGCCCCGGCCCCCGCGAGGTGCTCCGCGGCGTCCTTGACGCGGTCGGTGACCGCCAGCGGCACGGCGGCCAGGGCGTTGCCGGGCGGGCGGCGCGGCACGCGCGGGTGCGGGCGGGTGGGCGC
>NZ_JAAALM010000304.1 GCF_009906395.1 Kineococcus indalonis | reverse complement strand
ATGCCGGTGAAGCCGTCGGTGAGCTCGGCGGGCAGCAGCTCGGCCACCAGCGGCGGGCGCGGCGGCACGGCGGCCCCGCGCAGCAGCCGCACGAGGGTGTCGGCCGCGGCGACGCCCACGTCGTAGATGGGCTGGCGCACCGCGGTCAGCGGCGGGTCCACCACGCGGGTCCAGGCGAAGTCGTCGACGGTGACCAGCGACAGGTCGCGCGGCACCCGCACGCCGAGGTCCTGCAGGGTCTGCAGCACCACCAGGGCGATGCGCCCGTCGGAGGCGATGAGCGCGGTGGGCGCGTCGGCGCCGCGCAGCAGCTCCTCCACGGCCGCGCGGGTGGCCCGTTCGGAGGCGGCGCCGAAGCGCACCAGGGACGGGCCCACCGGCAGCTCGCGCGCGTCGAGGGCGGCGACGATGCCGCGGACGCGGTCGGCGACCGGGGAGCTGGCCAGGGCCAGCTCCCGGCTCCAGGGCACCCCGGGGTCGGCCAGCGCGGTCAGGTAGGTGATCCGCCGGTGGCCCAGGTCGAGCAGCAGCTCGGTGGCGGCGCGGGTGGCGGTGGCGATGTCGACGTCCACCGAGGGGGCCTCGAAGCCGGGCAGGCGGCGGTCCAGCAGCACGAGCGGGCGCCCCTGCTCGCCCACCTCGCGCAGGTGCTCCACGTGCTGCGAGGACGCCGGCGAGACGATCAGCCCGTCGACCTGCTTGTCGAGCAGCAGCCGCACGCCCTTGCGCTCGGCCTCGACGGCCTCGCCGGTGTTGACCAGGACGACGTCGTAGCCGGCGCGCGCGGCGGTGTCGGAGATCCCGCGCACGGCCAGGGCGAAGTAGTCGTTCTCGATGTCGCCGACGACCACCCCGACGGTGCGCGAGCGGCCGGTGCTGATGCTGCGCGCCAGCTCGTTGGGGCGGTAGCCGAGGTCCTCGGCGGCGGCGAGGACGCGTTCGCGCACGTCCTCGCTGACGGCGCCGTAGCCGCCCAGGGCCCGCGCGGCGGTCGCCTTGGCGACCCCGGCGCGACGGGCGACGTCGGTCACGGTCGCGCGGCGGGCGCGTCCACCGGTGTCGGTCATCGTCCTCCTCGGTCCCCGCCGAACGGGGCGCGAACACTTCGTCACAGCTCGGGAGCAGTTCCCCGTTGACCCGGCTCGACACCGTGGCCTAGCGTCGTCACCAGGCGTTGAGACCGGTCTCAGCGTAGAGGGTGAGACCGGTCTCAATCCACGGTCCAGCTCTCCGCAGGAACACCGCCCCCGACGGGAGGACACCTCGTGAACCCCGCGCACGACCTGCCCGCCCGACCCCGCGACGTGCCGCACGTGCTCGCCGCCGGGGACAACGTCGTGGACCGCTACCCCGCCACCGGCCTGTGCTACCCCGGCGGCAACTGCGTGAACACCGCCGTCGCCGCCGTCCGCGCCGGGGCCGAGGCCGCCTACCTCGGCGCCGTGGCCCCCGACGCGGCCGGGGACCTGCTGCGCGCGGCGCTGGCCGCCGAGGGCGTGCGCACCGACCGGCTGCGCGTGGTGCCCGGGCGCACCGCGCACTGCGTGGTCGAGGTCGTCGGCGGCGACCGGCGCTTCGCCTCCTCCGACCCCGGCGTCTCGCGGTTCACCCCCGACGCCGGCGACCTGGCGCACGCGGCGGGTTTCGACGCCGTGCACGTCGGCCGCTCCAGCGGCCTGGACGGCTGGCTGGCCGCGTTCGCCGCCGCCAGCCGCCTCAGCTACGACTTCGCCCAGGACGGCGACCTCGACCACGTGCGCCGCGTGGCGCCGCTGGCGTGGCTGGCCACGTTCTCCACCGGCCACCTGGGCGAGGACGCCGCCGGCGACCTCGCCCACGCCGCGCTCGGCGCCGGCGCGCGCTGGGTGCTGCTCACCCGCGGCGCCGCCGGCGCCGTCCTCACCGACGGGACCGGCACCTGGCGGGTACCCGCCGCACCGGTGGACCTGGTGGACACCCTCGGCGCCGGGGACGCGTTCACCGCGACCGTCCTCGTCGGCCTGCTGCGCGGCACCGACCCCGCCGCCGCCCTGCGCGCCGCGGCCCGCGCCGCCGCGCGCACCTGTTCCCGGCCGGGCGCCTTCGGGCACCCGGCCCCCGACCCGCTGGCGACCGCCGGCGTCTGAGCACCGCGAACCCCTGGAGGAGAACGACGTGACCGACGGCACCTACCTCGGCCCGCAGCCCGTGGCCGAGGTCCCCGACCTCGCCGGCCCGCTGGAGGCCGTCCTGGAGCAGTGGCAGGACGTGCGGCGCTGGGTCGCCGCCCTGCCGGGGACCACCCGCGTGTTCCTGGTCGGCGCGGGCGGCTCGCACCTGAACGTGCAGGCCGCCCAGTACGTGCTCGACACGGGGGCGCGCGTGCCGGCCAGCGCCGTGAACTCCGACGAGTTCTTCTTCCGCGCCCCGCCGGGCGTCGGGCCCGGCGCCGTGGTGCTCCTGCTCTCCGGCACCGGTGAGACGCCCGAGACGGTGCGCGCCGCGCGGTGGGCCGTCTCCCGCGGCGCGGCCGTGGCCGCGGTGACGCTGAAGGGCGACAGCCCCGTCGCCCGCGCCGCGGGCACCGCGTTCGTCGGCGGCTCCGGCGACGCGAACCAGGTGCTGCTGCAGTTCCTCGCGCTGGCCCTCCTGGAGCGCGAGGGGCAGGACGTCTCCGCCCGCCTGGAGGCGCTGCGCGCGCTGCCGGGCGCGCTGGAGAAGACCGTGCACGCCTTCGAGCAGCGCGCCGCCGAGGTCGTCTCCGTCATGAAGGACGTGCCCGTCACCCACGTGCTGGCCTCCGGCCCGCTGTTCGGCCCGGCCTCGGTGCTCACCTCCTGCTACCTGCAGGAGATGCAGTGGATGCACGCCACGACGATCAACGCCGACGAGTTCTTCCAGGGCCCGTTCGAGGTGATCGACTCCACCACCCGCACCATCGTGTTCCTGGGCGAGGACGCCACCCGCCCCATGGGCGAGCGCGTACGCACCTTCCTGGACACCTACTCCGGGCCCACCTGCTACCTGGACACCCGCGACCTGGAGATGCCCGGCGTCGCCGCGGACCAGCGCTCCTTCGTCGCCCCCCTCGTGGTCGCCGCGCTCGTCGCCCGCCTGGCCGCGCACTACGCCGCCCAGCGCGGCTACGCCCTGGCCGGGCGGCGCTACATGTGGACCGTCGACTACGCCATCACCTCCTGACCCGCCCCCACCCGCCACCCGGCTCTCGACCCCGACAGAACGGTTGCTGACCATGCGCGTCCCGACCAGCCGTCCCGGCCGCCGCTCCGTGCTCGCCGCCGCCCTCGCCGCCACCGCCGCGCTGACCGCGAGCGCGTGCGGCGGCGGCAGCGACGCCGCGGCCACCGCCGAGAACCCCCTCGGCCTGCTCGACCCCGGCGCGATCCGCGTGGCCAGCGTGGGCGACATCCGCCCGTACGCCTTCACCGACGCCTCCGGGGAGTTCACCGGCTTCGACGTGGAGCTGTTCCGCGACGTCGCCCGGCGCATCGGCGTGCAGGACGTCACCTTCGTCGGGCAGGACTTCGCGGCCCTGCTGCCGGCCGTGGCCAACGGCCAGTTCGACGTGGGCGTCGCCGCCATCGGCATCACCCCCGAGCGCCAGGAGACCGTCGACTTCTCCGAGGGCTACCTCGCCGGCTACCTGACCGTCCTGACCACGCCGGACAGCGGCATCGCCTCGTCCGACGACCTGGGCGGTGCGCGCCTGGGCGTCGTGCAGGGCACCCTGCAGGAGGCGTACGCGGTGAAGAACTTCACCGGCGCCGAACTGGTGCGCTTCCCGGACAACAACACCGCCGTGTCGGGCCTGAACAGCGGCAGCGTGGACGCGCACTTCCTGGACTACGAGGCCGCCAAGGGCTACGTCGAGCAGTTCGACCTCGTGGACGCCGAGGACATCCCCTCCTTCGACGCCCCCGCCGGTTTCGCCGTGGCGAAGGGCAACGCGGCGCTGAAGGAGGAGCTGGACTCCGCGCTGCGCGCGGCCATGGAGGACGGCACCTGGAAGGCGCTGTACCAGGAGTGGTTCCCCGGCTCGCCGATGCCCGAGCAGTACCTGCCCAGCGCCGAGCGCACGTCCTCGCCCTCGACGTCGGCGTCGTCCTCGCCCACCGCGACGAGCTGAGGGGAGCGCTGCCGTGACCTGGTTCGACAACCTCACCCGCACCTTCCTCGACACCGGCGCGATGCTCGAGGTCCTGCCGCAGATGCTGACGACGGGGCTGAGGAACACGCTGGTCATCTCGATCGCGGCCACCGTCACCGGCACCGTGCTGGCGATGGTGCTGGCGATCATGGGGATCTCCCGGTCGCGCTGGCTGCGGGTGCCCGCCCGCGTCTACACCGACGTCTTCCGCGGCCTGCCGGCGATCGTGACGATCCTGCTCATCGGGCAGGGGTTCAGCCAGTTCAGCCGCGAGCTCTTCGGGCCCTCGCCGTACCCGCTGGGGATCCTCGCGCTGGCGCTGATCTCCAGCGCCTACCTCGGGGAGATCTTCCGCGCCGGCATCCTGGCCGTGGACAAGGGCCAGCTGGAGGCGTGCCGGGCGCTGGGCATGAGCTACGGCACGGCGATGCGCCTGGTCGTCGTCCCGCAGGGCGTGCGGCGGGTCCTGCCGGCCCTGGTGAACCAGTTCATCGCCATCGTCAAGGACTCCTCGCTGGTGTACTTCCTCGGCCTGCTCACCAGCGAGCGCGAGCTGTTCCGCGTCGGGCAGGACGCCGCCGTCCTGTCCGGCAACCTCTCCCCCCTCGTGCTCGCCGGGGTGTTCTACCTGATCATCACGGTGCCGCTGACGCACCTGGTGAACGTCGTCGACGAGCGGTTCCGCACCGGCCGCCGCCGTCCCACCACCGCACCGCGCAGCGGCCTCGACGAGGTCGCCGAGCTCGCCGGCACCCGAGGGAGCGCCTCGTGACCAGGACCACCGCCACCCCCCGCTCGGCGTTCAGCTGCTCCAGGATGCGCATGACCTCGGCGCCGTTGCGGCTGTCGAGGTTGCCGGTGGGCTCG
>NZ_JAAALM010000303.1 GCF_009906395.1 Kineococcus indalonis | reverse complement strand
CCCCCGAACCACCCCCGCCCGCGCGGCCGCACCGCCCGCGCACCGCACCCCTGGAGGAGCACCGTGCCCGCAGCCAACCTGGTCAGCGCCGAGGCCCTGACCGTCGTCCACGGCTCGCGCACCCTGCTCGACCGCGTCTCCCTCGGCGTCTCCGAGGGGGACCGCACCGGCGTCGTGGGCCGCAACGGCGACGGCAAGTCCACCCTGCTGCGCCTGCTGGCCAAGCAGCAGGAGCCCGACGGCGGGCGCGTCACGCACACCGGCGGGCTGCGCATGAGCGTGCTCGCGCAGTCCGACGCGCTGGCGCCGGGCACCAGCGTGCGCGACGCGGTCCTCGGCGACCTGCCCGAGCACGCCTGGGCCTCCCAGCCGCGGGTGCGCGACGTCGTGGCCGGGCTGCTGGGCGACCTGGAGGCCTCCGACGTCGGCGGCCTGGAGGCCCCCGTCGACGCCCTCTCCGGCGGGCAGCGCCGCCGCGTGGCGCTGGCCGCGCTGCTGGCCGCCGACCCCGCCGGCGAGCTGCTCGTCCTGGACGAGCCCACCAACCACCTCGACGTCGAGGGCGTGGCCTGGCTGGCCGAGCACCTGCGCACCCGCTGGGCGCCCGGCACCGGCGCCCTGCTCGTCGTCACCCACGACCGCTGGTTCCTCGACGCCGTGTGCGAGCGGGTGTGGGAGGTGCACGACGGCGTCGTGGACGCCTACGACGGCGGCTACGCCGCGTACGTGCTCACCCGCGCCGAGCGCGCCCGCGTCTCCGCCGTCACCGAGGAGCGGCGCCAGAACCTGCTGCGCAAGGAGCTGGCCTGGCTGCGCCGCGGGGCCCCGGCGCGCACCAGCAAGCCGCGCTTCCGCATCGAGGCCGCCAACGCCCTCATCGCCGACGTGCCGCCGCTGCGGGACTCCGTGGAGCTGGCCCGCATGGCCACCGCCCGCCTGGGCAAGGACGTGGTGGACCTGGAGGAGGTCGCCGTGGCGCGCGGCGGGCGCACCCTGCTCGACGGCGTCACCTGGCGCCTGGGGCCGGGCGAGCGGGTGGGCGTGGTGGGCGTCAACGGCGCCGGCAAGTCCACCCTGCTGGGCCTGGTCAACGGCACGCTGCAGCCGGACGCCGGGCGCGTCAAGCTCGGCAGGACCGTGAAGGTGGCGACCCTGTCGCAGGGGGTGCGCGAGCTGGACGAGGTGGGCGAGCTGCGGGCCCTGGAGGCCGCCGACCGCGTCGCCAAGCACGTGCGCCTGGGTGACCGCGACGTGCCGGCCGGGCAGCTGCTGGAGCGCCTGGGCTTCACCGCCCAGCGCGCCTGGACCCGCGTGGACGACCTGTCCGGCGGTGAGCGCCGCCGCCTGCAGCTGCTGCGCCTGCTGATGGGCGAGCCCAACGTGCTGCTGCTGGACGAGCCCACCAACGACCTGGACACCGACACCCTGGCCGCGGTGGAGGACCTGCTGGACGGCTGGCCGGGCACCCTCGTGGTCGTCAGCCACGACCGCTACCTGCTCGAGCGCGTCACCGACCGCCAGGTGGCGCTGCTCGGCGACGGCGCGGTGCGCGACCTGCCCGGCGGGGTGGAGGAGTACCTGCGCCGGCGCGCGCAGGCCAAGGCCGCGCAGGTGGCGGCCCCCGCCGGCGGCGCCGGCGGGCAGGGCGCGGACCCCGGGCGCGAGCGGCCCGCCGCCGACGGCGCGGCGGTGCGCGCGGCGCGCAAGGAGATGGCCCGCGTGGAGCGGCAGCTGGACCGCATCGCCCGCACCGAGGAGCAGCTGCACGCCGAGCTGGCCGAGCGCGCCACCGACCCGGCCGCCGTCACCGAGCTGGACGGGCGGCTGCGGGCGCTGCTGGCCGAGCGCGAGGAGCTGGAGCAGGTGTGGATGGAGGCCTCCGAGCTGGTGGAGTGAGCCGGTCCGCCCCCACCCGGTGATCACGGGCAGCCACCGCCCGTGCGCGTTGCGTCGAACGGGTGACCTCTTCCGGTGCACCGTGCTCACGGGAGGCCTCGTGGCGCGAGAACTGTTGCACCGTCCGGGTGGCGTTCCCCTACGCTGTGCCGGGCCGCGCGGTCCCATGGGGGTGGTGAACGCGCACCAGGCCAGGCCGGCGGACAGACCGAGTCCAGGGGGGACTTTGAGCATCAGCGACGCGCCCGGATCCAGGACCGAACCCGGGGAGATCGAGGACAAGCTCCTCGGGACCTCCCCGGCGGACGTCGACGCCGACGCCGCTCGGCGCGAGCGGCTGCTGCTGCCCAGGCAGCGCGGCGCCCTCGGGCTTCCCGAGCGCACCCCCGCGTGGCAGCGCGACTACGTGCAGAAGATCGTCGCGCTCGACGCGGCCGTGGCCGCGTTCGCCGCGTTCGTGGGCTTCTTCGCCCGCTTCAACGGCCAGCCGGCCGACCTCGACACCACCGCCGGCCGGGCCGTGGTGGCCTGCGCCGTGCTGCTGCCGGTGATCTGGGTCGTCGCCATGGGCGCCTTCCGCACCTACGAGCCGCGCTTCCTCGGCGTCGGCTCCGAGGAGTTCCACCGGGTGCTCTCGGCGGCGCTGGCCGTCGTCGCGCTCGTCGGCACCTCCTCGTGGGCCTTCGGCCTGGACGTGGCCCGCGGCTACGTCGTCATCGCCTTCCCCATCGCCACGCTGCTCACCCTCGTGGGCCGCTACGCCACCCGCCGGCGCCTGCACGAGCGCCGCGCGCGCGGCGAGGCCGGGCAGACCGTCGTGGCCGTCGGGCACCGCGCCGCCGTCGCCGGCATGGCGCGCCAGCTGCACCGCGCCTCCTACCACGGCATGCGCATCGTCGGCGCCTGCGTGCCCGGCGGCGGGGGCAGCGCCGCCGAGGACGCCGAGCTGACCGAGCTGGGCATCCCCGTCATCGGCAGCCTGGACGAGGTGCGCCACGCCGTCACCAGCGTCGACGCCGACGTCGTGGCCGTCACCGCCTGCCCCGAGCTGGACGGCGCCGCGCTGCGCCGGCTGGGCTGGGAGCTGGAGGCCACCCGCGCCGACATGGTCGTGGCCCCGGCGCTGACCGAGGTCATCGGCCCGCGCGTGGCGATCCGCCCCGTGTGCGGCCTGCCGCTGCTGCACGTGGAGCGCCCCGAGCTGGACGGCGTGCGCCGCCTGGCCAAGACCACCGTGGACCGCACCGCCGCCGCGCTCGCCCTGGTGGTGCTCAGCCCCGTCCTGCTCGCCGTCGCCGCCCTGATCAAGCTCGACAGCAAGGGCCCGGTCTTCTTCAAGCAGCAGCGCGTCGGCAAGGACGGCAAGCTGTTCCCGATGTTCAAGTTCCGCTCGATGGTCACCGACGCGGAGAAGCTGCTCATCGACCTGCGCGAGTCCACCGACGGCAACGGCGTGCTGTTCAAGATGAAGGTCGACCCGCGCATCACCCGCGTGGGCCGCGTCATGCGCCGCTACTCCGTGGACGAGCTGCCGCAGCTGATCAACGTGCTGCGCGGGGAGATGTCCCTGGTGGGCCCGCGCCCGCCGCTGCAGGCCGAGGTCGACAAGTACGGCTACGACATGCGCCGGCGCCTGCTGGTCAAGCCGGGCCTGACCGGCCTGTGGCAGATCAACGGCCGCTCCGACCTGGACTGGGCCGAGTCGGTGCGCCTGGACGTGCGCTACGTGGAGAACTGGTCCTTCACGTTCGACTTCATGATCCTGTGGAAGACCGCCGGGGCGGTGCTGCGCGGCCGCGGCGCCTACTGACCCGCTGCCGCCCGCTGGCCCGCCGCCGACCCGCGCCCCCGACGCCCCCGCACCCCCCGGTGCGGGGGCGTCCTCGCGTGCCGGCTCAGCCGGCGGCGGGCCCCTCGAAGGGCGCGGCCACCCGGCGCAGCAGGGTCGCCAGCGAGCGCCGCTCGTCCTCGGCGAGCACCGCGAGCATCCGGTGCTCGGCGCGCACCAGGTCCGCCAGGGCCGCGTCGACCACCGCGGCGCCCTCGGCGGTCAGGCGCACGCGCACGCTGCGCCCGTCGTCGGGCGCCGGGCGGCGCTGCACCAGCCCGCGGCCCGCGAGGCGGTCCACGCGGTTCGTCATCGTCCCGCTCGTCACGAGCGTCTGCACGACCAGCTGACCGGGGGACAGCTCGTGCGGGGCGCCGGCGCGCCGCAGCGCCGCCAGCACGTCGAACTCCCACGTCTCCAGCGCGTGCGCGGCGAACGCGTCGCGGCGCAGGCGGTCCAGGTGGCGCGCCAGGCGCGCCACGCGCGAGAGGACCTCCAGCGGCTCGACGTCGAGCTGAGGGGTCTCGCGCCGCCACGCCGCGACGATGAGGTCGACCTCGTCGGCGGGCGGGCGCGCGCCCGGGGACCGGTCGCGCCCGGACCGGTCGTCGTCGCGTGCCACGGCAGCGACTCTAGGGCGTGCCCCCGGCGTCCCCGGTGGCCTCCCCGGCGTCCTCGCCGGCGTCCTCGCGGGCGCGGGCCCGCAGCCGCGGCGAGCGCTCCAGCCCGGTCAGCCCGTTCCAGGCCAGGTTCACCAGGTGCGCGACGACCTCCTCCTTCGCCGGCTCCCGGGTGTCCAGCCACCACTGGCCCGTCACCGCGACCATCCCCACCAGCCCCTGCGCGTACAGCGAGGCCGTCTGCGGGGGGAAGCCGCGCGCGGCGAAGGCGTCCACCAGCAGGTGCTCCACCTGGCGGGCGATGTCGGAGATGAGGCTGGCGAAGGTGCCGCCGGCGGCGGCCGCGGGGGAGTCGCGCACCAGGATCCGGAAGCCGTCGGTGGAGCCCTCGATGTAGTCCAGCAGCGCGGTGGTCGAGCGCTCCAGCAGCGTGCGGGGGCTGCCCCGCCCCGACAGCGCCCGCGTGATCGCCGACAGCAGCGAGGCGATCTCGCGGTCCACCACCACCGCGTACAGGCCCTCCTTGCCGCCGAAGTGCTCGTACACGACGGGCTTGGACACCCCGGCGCGCGCGGCGATCTCCTCCACGGTGGTGCCCTCGACCCCGCGCTCGGCGAACAGGGAGCGGCCGATGCCGATGAGCTGCTCGCGGCGCTCCCCGGCGGGCATGCGGG
>NZ_JAAALM010000302.1 GCF_009906395.1 Kineococcus indalonis | reverse complement strand
CGCCGGCGCCGGCGTCGGCGGCGGCGCGGGCGGCGGCCGCCGCGGCCACCGAGCCGTTGACCATGCCGGTGCCGTGGTCGCCGTCGCCGGCGATGGCGTCGATGCGGCCCAGCTCGGCCTCGGCGTCCTTGAGGGCGTCGCGCACGGTCTCGATGAGCGCGGCGACCTTCTGGCCGGCCGCGGCCGCGGCCTCGGGGGTGCCGGAGTAGTCCGCCACCTCGTCCTCGGGCGCCTCGTACACCGGGGCCGGGGTGGTCTCGATGACCGGCCCGACGGACATGGCCGGGCACTGCGCCGGGGCGGTCCACAGCCGCTCCAGCTCCTCGTCCAGCCAGGTCACCGTCAGCGAGGCGCCGGCCATGTCCAGCGACGTGACCAGCTCGCCGACCTGCGGGGCGACGATCTGGTAGCCGGCCGCGCGCAGGCGCTGCGCGATGGGGGCGTACAGCAGGAACAGCTCCTCGTACTTCGTGGAGCCCAGGCCGTTGACCAGCACGGTGATGCGCCCGGTGTCCGGGGCGCCGGCCGGCTTGCCGTCCAGCACGCGCTGCACGAGCAGCTCGGCGATCTCCTCGGGGGAGCCGATGGGCTCCTCGGAGATCCCCGGCTCGCCGTGGATGCCCAGCCCGACGCCCATGTGGCCCTCGGTGACCGTGAAGAGCGGCTCGGTCTCGCCGGGCAGGGTGCACCCGGCGAAGGCGATGCCCATCGAGCGGGTCAGCTCGTTGGCGTGCCGGGCGGCGCGCACCACGCCGTCGAAGTCGTAGCCGGCCTCGGCGGCCGCGCCGGCGATCTTGAAGGCGACCACGTCGCCGGCGATGCCGCGGCGCTCGCCGTTGGCGCCCTGGCCCTCGGAGGCGACGTCGTCGGTGACCACGATCAGCTCGGCGGGGATGCCCTCGGCGCGCAGCCGCTCGGCGGCCAGGCCGAAGTTGAGGATGTCGCCGGCGTAGTTGCCGAAGCCCAGGACCACGCCACCGCCGCGGTTGGCGGCCTTGGCGACGTCGTAGACCCAGCGGGTGGAGGGGGAGGCGAAGACGTTGCCGCACACCGCCCCGTCGGCCAGGCCCGGGCCCACGTACCCGGCGAAGGCCGGGTAGTGCCCGGAGCCGCCGCCGACGACCACGGCGACCTTGCCCTCGGGGGTGGCGGTGGAGCGGACCACGCCGTGCGGGACCGGCTGCACGTACTGCGAGTACAGGTCGGTGAACCCGGCCATCGCGTCGTCCACGAACGAGGACGGGTCCCCGAAGATCTTCGTCATGTCGAACGGTCTCCTTCGATCGCTCAGAGGGTGCGGAACGGCGCCCAGGCGGTCTGCTTGGGCAGCACGCGGCGGATGTACTCGCGGTTGGTGGCGCCCACGCTGATGCTGTCGCCGCCGTAGTGCTCCACGCAGAAGGCGCCGCGGAAGCCCGACTCGAGGGCGATGGCGATGGCCTTGCGGTAGTTGATGGTGCCGAACTCCAGCGGGGCGGGGTGCGTGCGCACCGAGCCGGTGCTGGGCTCCTCGTCGCGGTAGTAGTTCTTCAGGTGCCAGTAGTTGGTGTGCGGCAGCATCTTCGCCGCGATCTCCTCCCACGGCTCCACGGGGCGGTGCAGGCGCCAGATGTTGCCGAAGTCGGGGTTGAGGCCGACGTTGTCGTAGCCGACCTCGTGGATGAACCGCACGGCCGAGTCGGCGGTGCCGAGGTAGGTGTCCTCGTACATCTCCAGCGCGATCTGCACGCCCACCTCCTGGGCGTGCTTGGCCAGCTCCTGGATGCGCGAGACGGCGAGCTTGCGGGCCTCGTCGGAGAAGTCGTCGGCGTAGCCGGGCTCCAGCCAGAACCACAGCGCCTTCGCCTGGGCCGGGGTGAAGCCGCGCATGAAGCCGAAGTTGATCAGCGGGATGCCGATGGCCGCGCACGCGTCGATGGCGCGGTGGGAGTAGGCGAGGTTCTCCTCGGCCTTCTCGTGGTCCATGACGCTGCGGCGGGAGGTGGAGAACGCCGGGATGGTCAGGCCGGCCGCGCGCACGGTCCGCGCGAACTCCTGCAGCCGCTCCGGCGACAGGTCCGCGATGCGGATCCAGGTGTCGGTCGGGTCGATGCTGGTGTAGCCGGCGTCGGTCATCACCTCGAGGGTGGCCGCCCAGCCCTCGGCGGGCTGGTCCTGCACGGTCGTGCCGTCGGGCAGCACGTGCGGGTGCGGCATCATCGGGACGGTGATCGGCCAGTTCTCGCGCGTCAGCGTCTCGGGGTAGCCCTCGAAGACGGTCGTGCGCTGGGTGGGCTGTGCGGCGTCGTCGCTCACGTATCGCTCCATCGGGACTCCGGGTCCCAGATTCTATAGAAAATCAGGACGTGGAGCAGAGTGCCCCACGACCGCCCAACTGTCAACGGGCCCCGCGCGTGCCCGGCGCGCCCGGCCGGGCCGGCTCGGCCCGGGAGGACCGGCCCGCAGGGCTCAGCCGGGCGCGGCCCGCTCCAGCACCGCCCGCAGGTGCACCCGCATCGCGTCCGAGGCCGCGGCGGCGTCGCGCGCCTCGAAGGCCCGCACGATCGCCTCGTGCTCGGCCACGCTCTCCGCGGAGTCCGGCACGTGCTGCTCGACCTGGTGCAGGCGCTGCACGAAGCCGCGGAAGGAGTCCAGCGTGCGCACGATGAAGGGGTTGCCGGTGCCCTCGGCGACCAGCTCGTGGAAGGCCCAGTCGGCGGCCAGGTAGTCCTTGAAGCCGCTGTAGCCCGGCCCGGTGGGCGCCCGGCGCTGCCGCTCGACCGCCGCGTGCAGGCGCGCCACGAACTCGTCGTCGGCGCGGTCGCAGGCGCGCTCGGCGTTGCCCGGCTCCACCAGCAGCCGCACGTCCACCAGCTGGGCCAGCTCGCGCGCCGACAGCAGCGGCGCCGCCCGGTACCCGCGCCGCGCGCTGCGCACCACCAGCCCCGTGCCCTCCAGGCGCGCCAGCGCCTCGCGCACCGGCGTGGCCGACACGCCCAGCCGGTCGGCCAGGGTCTGCGTGCGCAGCGCCGAGCCGGGCTCGACGCCGCGGCTCATCAGCAGCTCCAGCAGCGCGTCGTGGACGGCGTCGGTGACCCCGCGGTGCTCCTCGGCCGTCCACGGCGACGGCCCGTCCGGGCGCGCGAGGGACACGGCGCCGGGTGGTGGGGTTCCCATGGCACGGGGACGTTACCTCCCGCGCCGGGCCCGCCCCGCGCACCGCCCGGGCGCCGTCTAGCGTGGCGCGCGTGAGCACCCAGCAGAGCGCGGCGGACGGCGGGCGGCAGGCGGACGGGACGACGGGCGGGGCGGTGGGCGGGCAGCTGGCCGCGCAGGCCCGGCAGGTGGCCCAGGACGAGGTCGTCGACCTCGCCCGCGACCTCATCCGCATCGACACCTCCAACTACGGCGACGGCTCCGGCCCCGGCGAGCGCGCGGCCGCCGAGCACGTCGCGGCCCTGCTGCACGAGGTGGGCCTGCAGCCGGAGTACGTCGAGGGGTTCCCCGGCCGCGGCAACGTCGTGGTGCGCATCCCCGGCGACGAGCGCGGCACCGCCGAGCGCGGCGCGCTGCTGCTGCACGGCCACCTGGACGTGGTGCCCGCGCGCGCCGCGGACTGGAGCGTGGACCCCTTCGCCGGGGAGGTCGTCGACGACTGCCTGTGGGGCCGCGGCGCCGTCGACATGAAGGACATGGACGCGATGGTCCTGGCCGTCGTGCGCGACCTGGCCCGCACCGGCCAGCGCCCCCCGCGCGACCTCGTCGTGGCGTTCCTGGCCGACGAGGAGGCCGCCGGCGTGCAGGGCGCGGAGTGGCTGGTGCACCACCGCCCCGACCTGTTCGAGGGCGTCACCGAGGCCGTCAGCGAGGTGGGCGGCTTCTCCGTCGACCTCGACGGCCGGCGCGCGTACCTGCTGCAGACCGCCGAGAAGGGCCTGGCGTGGCTGCGCCTGGTGGCGCACGGGCGCGCCGGGCACGGCTCGCAGGTCGGCACCGACAACGCCGTCACCCGCCTGTGCGCGGCCGTGGCCCGCATCGGCGCGCACGAGTGGCCCCTCGAGTACACCGCCACGGTGCGGCAGTTCCTGCAGGGCGTCTCGGAGATCACCGGCGTGCGCTTCGACGAGGACGACCCCTCGGCGCTGCTGGCGAAGCTGGGCACCACCGCCCGCTGGGTCGGCGCCACCCTGCAGAACACCGCCAACCCCACGGTGCTCGAGGCCGGCTACAAGCACAACGTCATCCCCGGCACCGCCACCGCGCTGGTCGACTGCCGCTTCCTGCCCGGCCGGCAGGACGAGCTGCTCGCCACGATCCGCGAGCTGGCCGGCGAGCGCGTGGACGTGGAGACCGTCAACCACAGCGTGGCGCTGGAGACGGGCTTCGCCGCGCCGCTGGTGGACCGCATGCGCGACGCGCTGCAGGCGGAGGACCCCGGCGCCGCCGTCCTGCCGTACTGCCTCTCCGGCGGCACCGACAACAAGTCCTTCTCCCACCTGGGCGTCCGCGGGTACGGCTTCGCCCCGCTGCGCCTGCCCGCCGGCATGGACTTCGCCGGCATGTTCCACGGCGTGGACGAGCGGGTGCCGCTGGACGCGCTGCGCTTCGGGGTGCGGGTGCTGCAGCGCTTCGTCGCCACCTGCTGAGGCGGGTCCCGGTGCCCCTCCGGCGCGCATGGTCCGCGCCGGACGGGGCAGGGGAGCGGCAGGGCCGCCGGTCGGCGGCCCCCCGCCCAGCACCCGGAGGCCGCAAGTGAGCACCGACACGTCCCGCCCCTTCGCCGTCGTCACCGGTGCCTCCACGGGCATCGGCCTGGAGCTGGCCAAGCAGTTCGCCACGGGCGGCTACGACCTGCTCGTGGCCGCCGAGGACGAGCGCGTCGAGGGCGTGCCCGCCCAGCTGCTGGAGGTCGAGCCGCGCGCCGTGGTGCACGCCGCGCGGGTGGACCTGGCCACCGCGGCGGGCGTAGAGCAGCTGTGGGCGCGGGCCACCGAGGGCGGGCGCGCCGTGGACGCCGTGGCGCTGCACGCCGGGGTGGGGG
>NZ_JAAALM010000301.1 GCF_009906395.1 Kineococcus indalonis | reverse complement strand
CCCTCGCGCAGCAGCCCCACCGCCTGCGCGCCGGTGCGCAGCTCGAAGCCGGGGTAGGCCCGCGCGCGGGAGGCCAGCAGGTCCAGGAAGTCCCACTGCGGCACCAGCGCCAGGAAGGGGAAGCGCCCCCGCAGCCGGGAGAAGTCCGCGACGGCGAACGTGCCGTCGTCGGTGGTCGCGCTCGCGCGCTGCACCCGCGCGTGCGGCAGGCGCAGGAAGTCCTCCGCCAGGCCCAGCTCGTCCAGCAGCCGCAGCGTGGAGGGGTGCACGGTGTCCCCGCGGAAGTCGCGCAGGAAGTCCTCGTGCTTCTCCAGCACGAGCACCGGCACGCCCGAGCGCGCCAGCAGCAGCCCCAGCACCACCCCGGCCGGGCCGCCGCCGGCGACGACGCAGCGCACCTCCTCCACGGCCCCGCCCGCACCGCCCGCACGGCGGGCACCGCCCGCGTCCCCGTCCGCGCTCACGGCGCCCTCCCCCGCCGGGTCGGCGACACGGCGCCCCGGCCGCGCCCATCGTGGCGCGACCGGGGCGCCGGCGGAACCCCCCGGCCGGTCCGCGCAGGAGGTGCGCGCGCAGGGCGCGCAGGAGGTGCGCGGTCACTGACCCCCGAGGCCGGTGGTCGCCACGCCGCGGATGATCTGCCGCTGGAACAGCATGAAGATGACCAGCAGCGGCAGGGCGGCGATCGTCGCGCCGGCCATGTCGGCCGCGAACGTCACGCCGAAGGCGTTCTTCACCGTCGCCAGCCCGACGGGCATGGTCATCAGGTCGGGGTCGTTGACGACGATGAACGGCCACAGGAAGTTGTTCCAGGCGCTGATGAACACGAAGATCGACACCGCGGCGAGCACCGATCGCGACAGCGGCATGACGATCTGCCAGAAGACCCGGAACGCACCGGCGCCGTCCATGCGGGCGGCCTCCTCCAGCTCCACCGGGATGCCGTCGAAGAACCCCTTGAGGACGAAGACCATCGCCGGGGCCACGAGCTGGGGCAGGATGATGCCCCAGTACGTGTCGACGAGGCCCAGGCTCAGCATCTGCCGGAACAGCGGCACGATGAGGATCTGGGGCGGAACCATGATCGCCGCGATCGTCAGCGCGTAGAGCCACTCGCGGCCCCGGAACACCGTGCGCGAGAAGCCGTAGGCGGCCATGGCCGAGATCAGCACGGTGACCGCGGTGACGACGACGGCGACCAGGACGCTGTTGAGCAGCCACAGCGGCAGGTTCGAGCTGGTCAGGACGGTCCGGAAGGAGTCCAGCGTGAACCCGCCCGCCTGCGGGAACCAACGGACCGGCAGCGAGGCGGCCTGGGCCTCGGACTTCAGGGCGGTGACCAGGCCCCACAGCAGCGGCAGCAGCCACAGGGCCGCCAGGGCGAGCAGTGCGGCGAACCCCAGCGCCCGCGGCAGCGTCCGGTGCCCCGGGCCCAGCGCGGAGCGCTGGGCGTCCGGTCGGGCCGGGCGCCGGCGCCGGGGCACGCTCGTGGTGGTCGTGGCCATGGCTCATGCCTCCCGGCGGTTGAACAGGCGCAACTGGGCGACGGACAGGACGATGACGAGCAGGAAGAAGATGTTGGCGATCGCCGAGGCGTACCCGAGCCGGTAGTTCGAGAAGCCCTGGTCGTACACGTAGAGCAGGATCGAGCGGGTGGCGTTGTCCGGTCCGCCGGACGTCATCTGGTAGATCTGGTCGAAGACCTTCAGGGACGCCAGCACCTGCAGCACGACGATGATCCCCGTGGTGCGCCCGAGCATGGGCAGGGTGATCGAGCGCAACGTGCGCCAGCCGCCCGAGCCGTCCAGGGCGGCCGCCTCGTACAGGTAACCGGGGATGTTCTGCAGACCCGCCAGGTACAGCAGGAAGTTGAACCCGGAGGTCCACCAGACGGTGGCGATGACGACGCTCCACATCGCCGAGCCCTCGCCCTGCACCCAGGCGACCGGGCCGATGCCGACGGCTCCCAGCCAGTCGTTGAGCAGGCCCAGCTCGGGCTGCAGGATCCACACCCACAGCAGCGAGACCACGGTGACGGGCAGCAGGTACGGCGCGAAGAACGCCAGCCGCCACAGCCACTGCCCCGGCAGCGAGAGGTGGACCAGCAGCGCCATGACCAGCGGCAGCACGACGAGCGGGACGGTGCTGGCGACGGTGAAGACCGCCGTGTTCAGCAGCGTCCGCCACACCAGCGGGTCGCTCAGCGCCTCGCCGAAGTTGCCGAAGCCGATCAGCCCCTCGCCGCCGCCGGACAGGCTGGCCCCGGTGAAGGCCAGGTAGACCCCGTACACCACCGGCCACAGCAGGAACCCGGCGAAGACGACCAGGAACGGGGCGGTGAACCAGAAGCCGCTGCCGAGGCCCGCGCGCCGGCTCGGCCGGCCCCGCGCGCCCGTCGGGGCGGTGCCGGGCCTGGACAGTTCCGCGGTGCTCATCGCCGCTCCCCCTGGTCGCTGGTGGTCGTGCCCGCTCGCGCCGCCGGTGCCGCGCTCGTCGCCCGCATCACGCCTCCGGGTCCGGGATGCGCAGCATGGCGTCGATGCGCTCGACCACGTCGTCCACGGCGGCGCGCGGGCTCGCCGCGCCGCTGAAGCCGCGGATGAGCGCCTGCGAGACCTGGTCCTGGAAGGTCGAGCCGGCCCCGGTGAACCACGCCGCCGGGTCGTAGACGGCGGTCTCGGCGGCGGAGGCGTAGCTGGTCTGGGGTTCGAGCTCGGCGTAGCCGGGCTCCTGCAGGACCGGCTTGTACGCCGGGATGTGGCCGGCCCTGGCCCAGGTGAGCGTCTGCTTCAGCAGGCCCGCCGCGGCCCGGTGGGTCGCCCGGCGCCTGTCCTCGTCGACGACGTCCTGGTGCGGCAGGACGAAGCTGTGCGAGTCCGCGTACCCGCGGGGCCGGCCGAACAGGGCCGGGAAGGGCGTGGCGCCCAGCGGGAAGCCGGCCTCCTGGAAGCCGGGCAGCTCCCACTCCCCGGAGAGGATCATGCCGGCGCGCCCGGCGTTGAACGTCGACAGCGCCGCGGGGTAGCTGGCCGTGGGGTCGGCGATCTCGCCGTCGAGCATGCGGTGCGCGAAGTCCACGACCTCCTCGGCGGCGGCGCGGTCGATGCCCACCGTGTCGCCGGAGAGGTCCAGCTCGCCCGCCAGCTGCCCGTAGAAGCTGAGGAAGAGCCGCAGCGCCTGGCCGGTGTCGACCTGGTAGCCGTACGCGACACCGGTGGCGCCGGTGGCGGCGGCCATGGCGCGCCCGGCGTCGAGGAAGGCCTCGGGCGAGGTCAGCGGCAGCAGCTCGCCGTCCGGGCCGAGCAGGCCCGCCCGCCCGGCGACGTCCCGGTTGTAGAAGAGGATGAACGGGTGGGTGTCCATCGGCACCGCGTACAGCTGCCCGTCGTGCTGGGCGCGCTGCCACGCGGCCGCCGGGAAGTCCTGCTCGGTGACGCCGAACTCGGCCAGCAGGTCCAGGTCCCACGGGTCCAGCAGCCCGCCGGGCGCGTAGCCGGCCAGCCGCGACAGGTGCAGGACGGCCATCTCCGGGGCCCGGCCGCCGGCCGAGGACATCGCCAGCTTGGTGTAGTACGGCGAGCCCCAGGCCAGGACCGTCGCGTCGATGCCCAGGCCCGGCACCTCCTGCTGCACCGCGTCGATCATCGTGCTCAGCTTGGCGCCGTCGGCGCCGCTGAAGAGGTTCCAGAACCGGACGGTCGTGCCGTCGGGACCACCCCCGCCCAGGTCGGCCACGCTGCCGCAGCCGGCCAGCGGCGCCAGCAGCCCGGCCGCCAGCCCTCCTCTCAGCACGCCCCGCCGGCTGGCGCCGGGTGCCCCCGCGGGGAGCGGGGTGCGCTGCGCACCGCCTGCCCCCCGTCGTCCTGACCACTTGCCGGTCATCCGTCGACCTCCTCGTCGTCGACCCATTGGTACATCGATGGACGGAAACTTGCAACGGTGGAACGGGACTTGCAACGGTGGAAGTCAGCGGCCAGAGTGGCGGGACGCAACACAGGGGTGCGTGATCGGAGAGGAGCTCCCGTGGCACGAGCGCGCCTGCAGGACGTCGCCGAGCGGGCCGGGGTGTCGGCCAAGACCGTCTCGAACGTCCTGCGCGACCACCCCCAGGTCCGTGCCGAGACCCGTCGGCGCGTGCAGGAGGCGATCGACGAGCTGCAGTACCGGCCCAGCGCGCTGGGCCGGCGGCTGCGCACCGGGCGCACCGGGCTGATCGCCCTGGCCCTGCCCGAGGTCGACATCCCCTACTACGCCGAGCTCGCCCGCCACGTGGTCGACGCCGCCCACGAGCGCGGCTACACCGTGCTGATCGAGCAGACCAGCGCCTCCCTGGAGGCCGAGCGCGCGCTGCTGGACGCCCCCGAGGCCGGCCTGGTCGACGGCGTGCTGCTCGACCCCGTCGCCGTCAGCGCCGCGGAGCTGCAGGCCCGGCACCTGCAGACCCCGATGGTCCTCCTCGGCGAGGGTCCCGCGCCCGAGCAGGTCGACCACGTGGGCATCGACGACCACGCCGCCGCCCGCGAGGCCACCGCGCACCTGCTGGCCTCCGGGCGCCGGCGCGTGGCCTTCCTCGGCGTGCAGCCCGGCGCGCGCGCCGCCACGGCCCGCCGCCGCCACGACGGCTGGGCCGCCGCGCTGCGGGAGGCGGGGGCGGCCGGCGCGCCGGCGCTGGTCGCGCCGGAGTTCTCCCCGGACGCCGGTGCGCGCGCGGTGCGCGCGGCCCTGGCCGCCGGGCGCACCTTCGACGCGCTGCTGTGCCCCAGCGACCTGCTGGCCGTCGGCGCGGTGTCGGCGCTGGCCGAGGCCGGCGTGCCCGTGCCCGAGCAGGTCGCGGTGGTCGGCTTCGACGACATCGCGCTGGCGGCCTACACCACCCCCGCGCTGACCAGCGTGCGCCTGGACCGCGCCGCCATCGCCGCCACGGCGCTGGACCTGCTCGCCGAGCGCATCGACGGCGCCGACGGGCCCGGCCGCCGCCGCACCACCGCCCACCGGCTGGTCGTGCGGCGCAGCTCCGCACCGCCCC
>NZ_JAAALM010000300.1 GCF_009906395.1 Kineococcus indalonis | reverse complement strand
GCAGGCGGCCGCGAAGGCGGAGCTGCCGGCCGTCGCGGTGCGCACCGGCGGCTACTCCGTCGACGAGCTGCGCGAGGCCGGCGCGGTGGCGGTGCACGAGCACGTGGGCGTCTACGCGAGCATCGACCAGGCCCTGCGCGCGCGCCTGGCCGCCACGGAGGGGTGACGTGGCGCGACGCCTGCGCCTGGACGCGGAGCTCGTCCGCCGCGGCCTGGCCCGCTCCCGCGAGCACGCCGGCGAGCTGGTCAGCGCCGGGCGGGTCAAGGTGGGCGGTGCCACCGCCGGCAAGCCCGCCACCCAGGTGGACCCCGCCTCCGCCATCGTCGTGGAGACCCGCGAGGACGAGGTCGTCTACGTCAGTCGCGGGGCGCACAAGCTCGTCGGCGCCCTGGACGCCTTCGACGTGGCGGTCGCCGGGCGCAGGTGCTTGGACGCCGGGGCCAGCACCGGCGGCTTCACCGACGTGCTGCTGCGCCGTGGTGCCGAGCACGTGGTCGCGGTGGACGTCGGCTACGGCCAGCTGGCCTGGTCCCTGCGCCAGGACCCACGCGTGACCGTCCTGGAGCGCACGAACGTGCGCACCCTGGAACCGCAGCTGGTCGCGCCGGCGCCCTCGCTGGTCGTCGCGGACCTCTCCTTCATCTCCCTCACCCTCGTCCTGCCCGCGCTGGTGCGGTGCGTCACCCCGGAGGCTGAGCACGTGCTCATGGTCAAACCGCAGTTCGAGGTGGGCCGGGAGGCCCTGGGCGCGGGCGGTGTCGTGCGCAGCGCCGAGCTGCGCGCCGACGCGGTGCGCGCCGTGGCGCGCGCGGCCGCCGGTTGCGGGCTGGGGGTGCGCGGTGTCGCGGCGAGCCCGCTGCCCGGGCCCAGCGGCAACGTGGAGTACTTCCTGCACCTGGCCGCCGGTGCCCCCGCGCTCCAGGAGGAGGTCCTGCAGCGGGCCGTGGCCGAGGGCCCGCAGGCGGGGCTGTCGTGAGCGCGCCGGCGAGCGGGCCCGCACCGGGGGCGCGCACGGTGCTGGTGCTGGCGCACACCGGCCGGCCCGAGGCGGTGACGGCGCTGACCGCCGCCGTGCGCGGCCTGCACGCGTCCGGTGTGCGCACCCTGATGACCCCCGAGGAGGCCGGGGCGCTCAGCGTCGCCGACCGCCGCCTGGTGGAGCAGTGCCACCTCGACGGTGCCGTGCAGGGCGCCGAGATGGTCATCGTGCTCGGCGGGGACGGCACCATCCTGCGCGCCGCCGAGCTGGTGCGGGGCACCGACACCACCCTGCTTGGCGTCAACCTCGGTCACGTCGGCTTCCTCGCCGAGGCCGAGCGCGAGGAGGTCGCCGAGACCGTCACCCGCGTCGTCGCCGGGGACTACCGCGTCGAGGAGCGCATGACCCTGGACGTCGAGGTGGTGCTCGACGGGCAGGTCGTCGCCCGGTCCTGGGCGGTCAACGAGGTGTCCGTGGAGAAGGGCAACCGCGAGCGCATGGTCGAGATGGTCGTCGACGTCGACGGCCGCCCCCTGAGCACCTTCGGCGGCGACGGCCTCATCGCCGCCACCCCCACCGGCTCCACCGCCTACGCGTTCTCCGCCGGCGGGCCGGTGGTGTGGCCGGAGGTGGAGGCGCTGCTGGTGGTGCCCATCAGCGCCCACGCGCTCTTCGCCCGCCCGCTGGTCATCGCGCCGACGTCCTGCGTGGGCGTGGAGGTGCTGCCCAGCCTCGACGACGGCGGGGTCGTGTGGTGCGACGGGCGGCGCACCTTCCCCGCCCCCGTGGGCGCGCGCGTGGAGGTGCGCCGCTCGGAGCAGCGCGTGCGCCTGGCCCGGCTGAGCACCGGCATCTTCACCGACCGCCTGGTGGCCAAGTTCGGGCTGCCCGTGCACGGCTGGCGCGGTCCACGCGCCACCCCGGACGGGGGCTGAGCGCGGTGATCGAGGAGATGCGCATCCGCGAGCTCGGCGTCATCCGCGACGCGCGGCTCCCGCTGGGGCCCGGGCTGACCGTCATCACCGGTGAGACGGGCGCCGGCAAGACGATGGTCGTCACCGGCCTGGGGCTGCTCATGGGCGAGCGCGCCGACGCCTCCGCGGTGCGCACCGGCGCGGAGGCGGCGTCGGTGGAGGGGCGGCTGGCGGTGGACCCCGCCGGACCCGCCGCGGCGCGGGCCGTGGACGCCGGCGGGCAGCTGGAGGACGGTGAGCTGCTCCTGGCGCGCACCCTGTCGGCCAGCGGGCGCAGTCGCGCCCACGTCGGCGGCCGCAGCGCGCCCGTCGGCGTGCTCGCCGACCTGTCCGAGCACCTGCTGGCGGTGCACGGGCAGACCGACCAGCTGCGGCTGCGCTCGGCCACGCAGCAGCTGCGCGTCCTGGACGCCTTCGCCGGCAGCGCCCTGGTGGCCGACCTGGCCGCCTACGCTGAGCGCTGGGGGCGCTGGCGCCGGCTGGTCGCCGAGCACGACGACCTCGCCGCGCACACCTCCGAGCGGGCCCGCGAGGCCGAGCTGCTGCGCCTGGGGCTGGAGGACGTCGAGCGGGTGGCGCCCCAGCCCGGCGAGGACGTCGCGCTGCGCGAGGAGGCCGGTCGCCTGGCCCACGTGGAGGTGCTGCGCACCGCCGCCGCGGCGGCGCACCAGGCGCTGACCGGGGAGGACGCCGGCGGCGAGGAGGGGCCCGGCGCCGGAGCGGGTGCCGACGACCTGCTGCAGGGCGCCCGCCGCGCGCTGGCGCAGGCCGGTGAGCACGACCCCGCCCTGGCCGCCCTGGCCGCGCGGGCGGGGGAGCTGTCGTACCTGGTGGCCGACCTGTCCACCGAGGTCGCCGACTACGCGGCGGGGCTGGAGGCCGACCCCGCGCGGCTGGCCGCGGTGGAGGAGCGGCGCGCGCAGCTGACGGCGCTGGTGCGCCGCTACGCCCCCGCGCCCGACGAGGACGGCACCGAGGGCGTCGACGCCGTGCTGGCCTGGGCGCAGCGCTCGGCCACCCGCCTGCTCGACCTGGACGACGACGGCCGCCTGGAGCAGCTGGCCGCCGAGCGCGACGCCGTCGAGCGGGAGCTGCGCGCCCTCGCCGACCGGCTCAGCGCCGCCCGCACCGCCGCCGCCCGGGAGCTGGAGGAGCGCGTGGCGGCCGAGCTGACGGCCCTGGCCATGCCCAGCGCGCGCCTGCACGTGGACGTGCGCCCGGGCGGGGAGCTCGGTCCGCACGGCCGCGACGCCGTGGAGCTGCAGCTGGCCGCCCACTCCGGGGCGGGTCCGCGCCCGCTGGCCAAGGGGGCCTCCGGCGGTGAGCTGTCCCGGGTGATGCTGGCCCTGGAGGTGGTGCTCGCCGGGGCGGACCCGGTGCCGACGATGGTGTTCGACGAGGTCGACGCCGGTGTCGGCGGCCGGGCCGCCGTCGAGATCGGCCGGCGCCTGGCCGCCCTGGCCCGCAGCACCCAGGTCATCGTCGTCACCCACCTGGCGCAGGTCGCCGCGTTCGCCGACGCGCACCTGACGGTGGTGAAGACCGACGACGGCAGCGTCACCGAGTCCGGGGTGGTGCGCCTCGACGACGCGGGCCGGGTGGAGGAGCTGGCCCGGATGCTCTCCGGGCGCGGTTCGGGCACCGCTCGCGCGCACGCGGAGGAGCTGCTGCGCTCCTCGCGGGCCGAGGCGGCCCGGGTCGAGGCGCCCCCGCGGGCACCGGCCCGCCGGACCCGCGCACCGCGCGTGCGACGATCGACCCGGGCCGCGGACCGCTCCGGCGGCTGACGCGGCCGACGGCGCCGCAGGACCAGTCAGGCGCGGGGGGACCCGGCGGGTGAGGAGTGAACGCGTGATCAGGCGCCGGTGGGGCCGCGACCCCGCCCGGGCGGACGTGCCCGGTGGTGCGCCGCAGGTGCCCCCGGGCACCGTGGAGGGCACCGCCCGCGTCGACCGGCGCACCAAGACGCTCACCAAGCGCCTGCGCCCCGGGGAGGTCGCCGTCATCGACCACCTCGACCTCGACCGGGTGTCGGCCGAGGCGCTGGTGGCGTGCGCGCCCGCGGCCGTGGTCAACGCCTCGGCGAGCACCTCGGGGCGCTACCCCAACCTGGGCCCGGAGATCCTCCTGGAGGCGGGCGTGCCCGTGCTCGACGCGGTGGGCACCGACGTCATGACGGCGGTGGCCGAGGGCGCGCGCCTGCAGCTGGCCGGCGAGGAGCTGCTCAGCGGCGGGCAGGTCGTGGCCCGCGGGCGCCGCCTGACGCCGCAGCTGGTGGCCGCCGACATGGAAGCCGCGCGGGCGGGGCTGTCCCTGCAGCTGGAGGCGTTCGCCGCCAACACCATGGAGTTCCTGCGCCGCGAGCGCGAGCTGCTGCTCGACGGCGTCGGCGTGCCGGACGTGCGCACGTCCCTGGAGGGCCGCCACGCCCTCGTCGTGGTGCGCGGGTACCACTACAAGGAGGACCTGGTCACGCTGCGCCCGTACGTGCGCGAGTACAAGCCGGTGCTCATCGGCGTCGACGGGGGCGCGGACGCCATCCTGGAGGCCGGCTGGAAGCCGGACATGATCGTCGGCGACATGGACTCCGTCTCCGACGCGGCGCTGCGCAGCGGGGCCGAGGTCGTCGTGCACGCCTACCGCGACGGGCGCGCCCCCGGCCTGGAGCGGGTGCGCCGCCTGGGCATCGACGCCGTCGTCTTCCCCGCCACCGGCACCAGCGAGGACGTCGCCATGCTCCTGGCCGACGACAAGGGCGCCACCCTCATCGCGGCGGTGGGCACCCACGTGACGCTGGTGGAGTTCCTCGACAAGGGGCGCTCGGGCATGGCCAGCACCTTCCTCACCCGGTTGCGGGTGGGTGGCAAGCTCGTCGACGCCAAGGGCGTGTCCCGCCTGTACCGCTCGCGGGTGTCCGACCGGCAGGTGCTGCTGCTCGTCATGGCGGGCGTGCTCGCGCTGGTGGCGGCGCTGGCGGTGACGCCGACGGGGCAGGCGATCCTCGCGGTGACCGGTGCCCGCCTCGACGACGCGTGGGCCCTCGTCACCGGGCTCGTGCCCGGCGGGGGACCGTGA
>NZ_JAAALM010000002.1 GCF_009906395.1 Kineococcus indalonis | reverse complement strand
CCGGCTGCACTCTCGGCTGGGCTACCGCCCACCGGCCGAGGCGGAGGCCGCCCACTACGCTGACCTCAACGCCTCCATCCCGGAGTCGTGCCCCACATGAAGACGGCATCAAAGCCGTGACGCTTCAGGACGCCGCGCCAGCCGATGCGCCGGTCGATGGCATTGGCCGCAGCAGCAGCTCTCACCCTGGCCGCGGCCGGCTGCTCCTCCTCCAGCGGGCAGCCTTCCGGCGCCCCCTCCCCCACCGGCGAGCCCACCGCTCAGCGGGCCTCCTTCGACCCGCCGGTGCGCTTCGACCCCGCCGGTGTCGCCCTGCCCGAGCAGGCGGCGGCCGGGAAAGTCTCCCTCGGCGGCCTGCTCATGGACGACCTGGCCTTGAGCGTGCAGGACCTCACCGGCTACCTGACCACCGAGGCCGGCTTGCAGATCGTGGACCTGGTCAGCGGGAAGGCCGGTGACCTGCACTCCCCCACCGCTCCCGTGGTGCCCGCCTCTTCCAATCCCAGCCCGCTGAGCGCGCCGGCGCTGGTGCGCACGGGCACCACTTCCCTGGCCGTGGCCGCCTTCGTCGTGACGCAGCCGGCGTCCGGGACCACCCCGGAGCACCGGGTCGTCGAGGTGCTCGCGGTGGACACCGCCACCGGTGAGCAGGCGTGGCAGGCCACGCTGGAGCTGCCGCAGTGGGCGCAGGAGGAGGCCGCCGCCGCGCCGGTGGTGAAGGTCCTGGCCGCCTCGAGCACCAGCAGCGCCGCCGGTGAGGTTGGTACGAGTGCCACCGAGGTCCCCGACGGCGAGGTGATCGTCACCGTCGACGGCGGCTTCAAGCAAGCGATCACCTGGGGCCTGATCCCTGAGGACGGACAGCAGCGCTGGCAGCACGAGGGGCTGCTGCAGGCCACCCGCATCGGCGACGTCGTCCTGGGCAACCAGGCCAACGACCAGGACAACGGCCTGCTGAGCGCGCTGAACGTCGCCGACGGGACACTGCGCTGGCAGGCGCCCGCCGGCACCAGCCTGGTCAGCGCCTCGGCCGTCAGCCCCACCCTGGCCGGGGTCAACGTCAACGACTACGCCTCCGGCGAGAACGTCTTCCAGGTGCTCAACGCCGGCACCGGCACGGTCACCGACACCATCCCCACCGGGCGCACCGGCATCACGCTGGCCTGCCACGACGACGGCGCCGGCACCGGGGTGTGCGGCACGAACGCCGGCGCCGCCGCCTCCGCTGTCATCGCCTACGACGGCTCCGCCGGCACCCGGCTGTGGAACCTGCCGCAGGACGGGTCCCCCCGGGTGGCACCGGCGCTGAGCACCGCCTGGCACGGCGCGGTGTACGGCACGACCACCAACGGACCCGTGGTGCTGGACGCCAAGACCGGCGCGGACCGGGAGGTCTCCCCCGGCGCCGCGCCCGTGCTCGTCAACGACCGGGTGGGCGTCGCGGTGGACAGCGAGGGCAGCGTCAGCGCCTACACCCCCATCGGCTGAGCATGGAGCAGCGGTCGAGTTGAGCGTCCAGCTGCTCGACGGGAAGCTGGCGGCATGACGCAGGCGGAGGCGGTGCGCTCCTGGTGGGCCGATGCGGACCAGGCCACCCGCAACCGCGCGCTGCGGCTGCGTGAGGACGACTTGCTGCCGGCGGACATGCAGCAGGGGCTGGCGATGGCCGGGGTGACCGTGGTGCCGATCGGCCGCTCCCCCGTCGACGGCGAGCCGGAGGGCTACGAGATCCCGCTGCTGCTGTGGCAGCTGCTGGAGGACGTCCGCAACGTCTTCTGAGCGTTCTGGTGGGTGGACTGGGGCATGCCCGTCCACTTGATCGTGCCTATGCGCGATGGCAGGTGCTGCCGTCACATGCAGCGACTACGGTCTTCAGCATGGCCGCTACAGCCGATGCTCCTCACGCTCTCATCTCCTATGTCGGCGAGAACATCGAAGCGGTCGAACGCCTGCACGGGCTCTTGGAGAAGGCCGGCATCCCGGTGTGGCGTGACCAGCGCAAGCTCAGGCCCGGGATGGACTGGAAGCAGGAGATCGTCACCGCGATCCGCTCTGGGGCCTTCGCCTTCCTGCCGTGCTTCTCCAAGGAGCTGAGCGAGCGGGACAAGACGGTCATGAACGAGGAGTTGACGATCGCGGTCGAGGAGTTCCGCAGCCGTGCGCCCGGCAAGCCATGGATGTTCCCGGTGCGCCTTGACGACACCCCCCTGCCGTACTGGGACCTGGGAGCAGGGCGGACGCTGGAGACGCTGCAGTACGTCGACCTCTTCGGCGACAACTACGCCGAAGAGGCAGTCAGGCTGGTCACGGCCGTACGAGCGGCAATGGGCCTCGACACGGCGGCCGCGGTCGACGTCACTCGGGCCGTCGTCGATGAGGCGAACGCAGAGCGCCGGCCCTCACTGCTACGTGATGCGACCAAGGAGCTGCTGCTCGACCCGGCCCGGCGCATCCAGCTTGACGACCTGGTGATGAGCGAGGCTCGCCGCGTCGTACAGGTGATCAACGACGAAGAGACGACCCGGTACACGGGAACGTCGGAACACCTGGCCGTGACGATCGCCGCCGCCCAGGTCGCTCAGCGGCTGTGGTCGGAGGTGGAGCCCTTCTGCTGGTCGTTGCAGGTGGCGGTGCGCTACATCTCGGATCCGTCGCAGCTTCGACCCTGGACGGCGGCCCTGCAGGCGATGACGGCAGGAGCCACCGTCATCCGAGGTGGGTACGAGACGATAGAAGGCACCCGGTACATCCCCGCCCTGGCAGCCACTTTCACCGGCGCCTTGGCGGCCGTGGCCCAGCAGAACTGGACCGCTTTCAAGGCGTTGACGCTGGAGACCACCGCCCACTCACCTTACGAGGTGACGTCTGCGCGGCCGGTGATCGAACTCGTCTCGCCGTACAAGCCCTTCCCCTCCCACCCCGACGACGTCGCACAACTCCTCGCCTACTCCGCCACCACTGGCGAGGACTTCGCCAGCATCGCCAGCACTCTGCGCAGGCCCGGCGGGCGACCTGGTCTTTACACTCCACCGGCCGACTGGCTCCACGCCGTCCTGCGGCCGATCTTCGAGGAGCAGTTCGTGGACGCCGAGAGCTACGCACGGGAGTTCGACCGGACCGAGGTAATGCTGGGGCTGGTCAGTCAGCAGGTCGCACACGAGCGTTACGCCAATGACCCAGAGCGGTCCTGGCTCAACCACTCCTCGTGGTTCGGGCGCTCGACGTGGCGGGGACGGCGCGCTCGCACGTCAGCGGTGGACGACATCGCCGCGGAGCTGGCGTCGCAGGGACAGTCGTGGGCGCCCTTGCGTGCCGGACTGTTCAACGGCAGCCAAGATGAGGCTGAGGCTGCGATCACTGCCTACGCTGAGCACTTCCAGAGGATGCGTGACTCCCGGTTCTAGCCGCGGGGAAGTCTGGGTAGGTGCCCATCGCTCACCTCATCGTCACGTTGCACGAGGACATCCTTGTGCTGACCACGAGCAGCGGGCGGGAGTTCACCCGCCTGCCCGTGGACGACGGGATGAACACCGCCGAGGCCCTAGAGCTCCTGGAGGCCGGGGCAGCGCCGCTGCGCCTGCTGTGGTCGCACGAGGAGTTGGACGACGCGCTGGAGCGCGGCGGCTTCACGCGCGTCAGCCCGTGGCGCTTCGGCCCGACAGCCGACGTCATAGCCGGCTGAGCGCGATCGTCGGCGGTGACGTGTGCATTGAGGTGGGGCGCCAAGCCGGTTCCGTGCTCATCGGGTCGGGTTCGGGTCGCTGCCCTTACCCACGTCGATGTGAGGCTGTGCACGGCCAGCGGACTCGGCAGGTGAGGTCGCGGCGTTGGTGAGCTGTTGGCGGTGTGCAGCCGGGCCGGTCGGGTCCCGCTGTCCACCTAATGGCGGGCTGAGGACGCGGTCGGACGCCTGCTGACCACCTGAGCTTGACTCCTACCCTCAGACCGCGCGGCGGCCGCGTCCTCACCTGAGGCGGTAGCGAAGATGGTCACGCGGGTCCACCCCACGTGAGCACTCCTCTCGCTGCCGTGAGCCACGAGCTCTGTCCTCAGCCGCAGGACTTACGCGGGTCCGCCGGAGACCGGACTGCTGATCAGATGCCGAGCCTCGAGCTCTTCCATTAGGGCGCGGTGCGTCTCCTGCTCAGACCCGCACGCCACGACCGACAAGCCGAGGAGCACGCGTGCAGATCACCTGCGGGATCGACTGGGCCAGCGACCACCACGACGTCGCCCTCCTCGACCAGGACGGCACCTTGGTCGCCAAGAGACGAGTCAACGACGACGCCCAGGGCTACCAACAACTGCTCGACCTCCTCGCCGACGCCGGCGACAACCCCCAGGCCCCGATCCCGGTAGCCATCGAGACTCCCCGAGGACTGTTCGTGGCGTGCCTGCGCGCCAGCGGCCGCCCCGTGCACGCCATCAACCCACTGTCGGCTTCGCGCTACCGGGAGCGGCGCCGGGTCACCCGAGCCAAGTCCGACCACGCCGACGCGGTGATGCTGGCCAACATCTTGCGCACCGACGCCCACGAGCACCCACCCTTGCCCGCCGACACCGAGCAGGCCCGTGCCATCACCGTGCTGGCCCGCGCCCAGCAAGATGCCGTCTGGCGGCGAACCAACCTGGTCAACGAGCTGCGCAGCCACCTGCACCAGTACTACCCCGCCGCTCTGGAGGCCTTCACCGGCCGCGACGAGGGCCTGCACCACGTCGATGCTCTGGGCCTACTCGCCGCAGCCCCTGGCCCCCGAGCCGCAGCGCGCCTGACCCACGCCCGGATCGTCGCGGCGCTGCGTCGCGGTGGGAGGGTCCGCTACGTCGAGCACCGCGCCCGCCAGCTGCACGAGATCCTGCGCCGCGAGCACCTGCACCAGCCACCCCTGATCGAGGAGGCGATGGCCCACCAGACCAAGGCCCTACTCGCTCAGCTCCGCGTCGCCTGCGACGCAGCCCGCGACCTGGAGCAAGCCACCGTGAACGCCTTCGACGCCCACCCCGATGCGGGGATCTACCGCAGCCTGCCTGGCGTGGGCGATCTCATCGGACCGCGCCTGCTCGCCGAGATCGGTGACGACCGCACCCGCTTCGCCGACGCCCGTGCACTCAAGGCCTACGCCGGCTCCTCTCCGGTCACCATCGCCAGCGGCAAGACCCACCGCGTCCGCCACCGCAAGGTCAAGAACCGACGCCTCAACGCCGTCGGCTACCCCTGGGCCATGGCCGCCATCCACACCCCAGGACCCCGCGCTCACTACGACCGCCGCCGCACCACAGGCGACCTGCACACCGCTGCCCTGCGCAACACCTACAACCGGCTCCTGGGCTGCCTGCATCACTGCCTACGAACGGGCAGCGCCTACGACGACGCCCTGGCCTTCAGCAGCGGCACGCCCGTCGTCGGCGACCAAGGCGCCGTCGACGCCTCAGCGAGCCAGCTCGAGCCGCAAGTACCTCGTGCTCCCGGCCCGTCCGGTGCGCTCCTTCGGTTACCGCACAGCGCCGGGGTGTAGTCAGGGCGAGCAGCGCCCACCAGCCATGATCGGCTCACCGCCGCCGCCCTGACTTCACGGTCACGGACGTTGCGGTCATGTCGATCTGCGCGCGGTCGCCCGACCCCGATCACGCCGGTTCCACCGGCAACCACAACTCGGTCGTCGCGGTGCTGAAATCCTCGTTGCGATCGAGCACCGCGACGATCTCCGACCCGGGCCGCAGGCGCCAGGGGTTGGAGGGGAACCACTCCGTGGCGGTGGCGGCCCAGGTCTGCTGCAACGTCGCCGGGTGGGGCCCGCCGCTGCGGAAGACCGCCCACGTCCCGGCGGGCACCTCGATGCCGTCGAGCCCCTCGGGAACCGGTGTCCCCGGGTGCACGGCCACGCCGTGCAGGTAGGTCAGCTCGCTGCCCTCGCCGCGGTCGGGGTCCAGGTCGTCGCTGACGGCGAGCAGGCCGGCCGGTTCGCTCTGGCTCAGCGCCTTCAGCCGCTGGTGCTGCGCGGCCGGGATGGCGGCGACGTGCTCGGCGATGTGCGGGTTGACGCCGCAGTGGACCAGGGGCACGCGTGCTGCGTGGCCCACGAGGCGGAAGGCCGGGCGGTTCAGGATGCGGACGTCCATCGGGGTGTTCCCTTTCACGCTCAGGTGGAACCTCAGGTGCGGTTGGGCGCGCAGCGGGCCGCCGTCGCGGCGCGCTGCGCTGGGAGCGGTGCCGTGCACCGCCTGGAAGGCGCGGGCGAACGCTTCGCTGGAGCCGTACCCGTGGCGCACGGCGATGCTGAGCAGGTCCTTCTCGCCGCGGACGACGTCGGCGGCGGCCACGGTCATCCGCCGGCGGCGCACGTACTCCGACAGCGGCATGCCGGCCAGTGAGGAGAACATCCGGCGCAGGTGGTGCTCAGTGCTCCCCAGCGTCGCGGCCCACCCGGCCACGTCGATCTCCCCGGTCGAGTCGGTGAGGTGCTCCTCGATCAGGTCGATGAGCCGGTTCAGTGCTGCGATCACCAGGCCTCCTCCCAGCGTCCACTCTGACGGCGAGCCGGCCCTGCCCACCCGACAGTTGCGGTCAGATGCGATCAGGTGCAGCCGGGCGGGTCGGCTGCCACCGTCCGGGCCTGAGCACCGGCGCACCGGTGTCCGAACGTGGCGCCAGCCTCAGGCTCATCTGCGGTCGATGCCGGAAGTGGACGCGGTGGACGGGCGGTCGACCTCCCCGCTGATGTCTGAAGGATCCATACCGACGACGTCCATCCCCCATGCTCCCAGCGGCCAGGAGCAGACACATCCGGTCATCCCGCAATCCGCGTGGCCGTTCGGGGGACGCCAGCTGCGAGCACCCACACCGCGGAGGCACAGGTCACCGTTCAGAGACCTCGAAGTCGTGCCGTTCGCGGAAGGCTCGAGAGTCGTTCTCACCCATCCAGTGCACCGTCCATTCCTCACCGACGAACATGAAGACGCCCCGGTCGAAGTCATCGAGAGTCGATGCCAAGTCATCACCAGAGCTGAGGAAGTCGCTGGTCAGCTCACCGCCCTCCAACCAAAAGCCCTGCAGGAGGTAGTGCGGCGTAGACCACCGTCGCCACCACAGGTGCCCACCCGTGCAGGTCCAGCCGGTATCGACGCGGCAGTACAGCACCGCCCGGCGGCCATCAGCGTGCTGAAGATGCGCCCCCCGGTCACGGCACGCCTCGACTCGCTCATCGCGCGGAGGGCTCTCCTGCATGGGTGGCTTCCAAGACATCTTCGAATCTTGTCAGGGAACCTCCCGGTCATCCCGCGGTGCGCGCTGTCGCCCGGTGGACCGCACGTTGCGCCTCAGACCGATCAGATGTCTGTGGGCGGGACGAGCAGCGAAGCGGTGGGAGCTCGTGCCGTCCCCAGGTTGGTCAGGGGGCGCCCCACGCCTCCTCGCCGTCCTCGTCGTGGTCGTCCTGGGCAGTCGTCGGCTTTGAGTCCTCCGCGCCGGTGGGCCGGCGCACGAGGTCGCCGAGGTCGCGGCTGACATCAGCGACGGGTACCCACACGCGGTACATCCGCCCCTGAGACTGCACCGCAGGATCTGGGTGCGGGAAGAAGCAGTCCACCGCCCGGGGCGTCCACGCCGACGCCCAGCCAAGCACGTCACCGACGTAGCCGTCCTTGAAGCGGGCCGTGATGCGAACCTCGATGCGCTCCTCGGGCACGGTGACGTCGGGCCCCCGGTCCTCCCACGGCGCGCTGCCCGAGTAGACGATGCGCGGGTCGACAGACACTCGAACAAGTGTACGATCATTGCCGCAGCTGGTCGGGCTGGTGTGGGGAAGCTCCAGTCCGACCAGCTGTCCATGCCCTGCTACGGCAGTGATTCCGCGGAATCACTGCCGGCCCGGTGGAAGTGGTCGCCGGGGTTCCAAGGGCCACGGGCGACCGTCGTTGTAGTGGCCCTCCAGCTCAGTGCAGTGCCGCTCCAGAGCGTCCTCGACGAGCTGAGCGAGGCTGTAGTCGCGGCCGGTGGCCAGCCGCATCCCGCGGACGCTGGCGCGGGCGCGGTCCTGCACGCTGCGGCGCACCTGGGTGGAGAACCTCTCCCGCCGATCCGGTGCAGCGTCCGGGACGTTGAGCGCAGCACCGGCCTCGCCCGGCACGCCCGAGACGTCGGGGGTGGAGCTCACGGCAGCAGCCCGGCGGCGTGCAGGTGCGCCACGACGGCCCGGTAGTCCTCGGTGACCGCGTCGCGGGGGGCGTGCAGCGGCAGCGGGCGCTGGTGGGCGTACGCCTCGGGGATGCGCACCGAGCGGCGCACGGGCGGGGTGACCAGCTCGCCGTAGGTCTCGCGCAGCAGCTGCAGCGCCTCGGTGTACGCGGCGCCGGAGGTGGCCGGCGGCACGATGCACGGGATGACCGCGCCCAGGCGCAGCTTGGGCACGTACGCCGCGCGCACCTCCTCGATGGTCGACTCCATCTTGGGCAGCCCGGCCAGCTCCTTGATGGTGGGCTGGGCCACGGTGACCACGGCATCGGAGGCGACGAGGGCGTTGACGGTCAGCACGCTCAGCGCGCCGGGGCAGTCGATGATCGTCACGTCCGCCGGGGTGGGCAGGGACTCCAGCGCCAGGCGCAGGCGCTGCTCGGCGCCCAGCGCCCGGGCCAGCTCGACGACGTCGCCGTCCAGGCGGTCGTTGGCCGGCAGCAGCCGCAGGTTCTCGACCTCGGTGTCCACGATGGCGTCGGCGGCCGCGGCGCGCTTGAGCAGCACGTCGCCGGTGGTGAGCTCGGGCTCGTCCACGCCCAGCCAGGTGCTGGCGTTGGCCTGGGCGTCGGAGTCGACGAGCAGGACGCTGTGCCCGGCTTCGGCCAGCAGCGCGGCCAGGCTGACCGCGGAGGTGGTCTTGCCGGCGGAGCCTGCCTGGTTGGCGAGGGTGAGGATCATGCGTTCGTTCCTTCCAGGGTCTCCTGCTCGGCGGTGATCTGCGGTGCGGCCCACAGGCCCGTCTGCTGCAGGCGGGCGGCTTCGGCGGGAGTGGGTACCCAGCCGACGCGGGAGAGCTGTTCGGCGAGGTGGACGTCGGCGGCCTCCCACGTACGGCCGGGCTGCGCGGCGTTCAGGTTGAGGGAGGCGATGGCCAGCGTCCACGCCAGGCGGGGCTGTTCGCTGGCGGGCACGGTGGCCCGCCACGCCTGCGCGTCGGCTTCCGGGGCGCCGAGGAGGTCCCCGATCCACTCGTGGGCGCAGGTGAGGACGTCGGCGGTGGGGACCATGCCCTGCACCACCGCCGCGCTGAGGTCCGCCAGCTGGCGGGCTGTCGAGGGGGCGGTGCGGGTCAGGCGGGCGCAGGCCGCGGCGCGCCGGCGCACGGCGTCGTCGCTGTCGTCCGGGCTGCTGACCGAGCTGTCGACCTGGCCGGCGTCCTGCGCGCCGTGCGAGCTGTCATCGCCGGCCTGGCGCAGGGGTGCCGGCTGAGCGGTCGTGTGCCGCGGTGCGGTGCGGGCAGCAGGTGCCCCGCTCCCCCGCTGCTCCTCGTCGCCCTGCTGCCCGTGCTGCGCTTCCTCGGCGTCGGCGGTCGCCGCGGCCCGATCCCCACGCGGGTGGGTGGCGCTCTCGCGCTGCTGGGCGATGTGCCCGACGACGGTGCTCATCGGCCAGTTGCGCTGCTGCGCCAGCAGAAAGGCGGCGTCGCGGTCCTGCGCCGGGGCGTCGGCCAGCACGAGGGCGTCGCCGATGGCCAGCTCACCGCTGCGCAGCGCGTCCTGCAGGTGCGCCGGCAGCTTCAGCAGCCGCAGCCGCTTGCTGACGTGCGCCTGGCTGACGCCGTTCTCGGTGGCGATGGTCCGCTGGCTGAGTCCCAGGTCGACGAGCACGGAGAAGGCGCGGGCCTCTTCGAGGGGTGCCAGCTGCTGCCGGTGGACGTTCTCGGCCAGGAAGATGCGGGTGGCGCTGCGCTTGTCGGCGAGGTCGGCGCGGGTCAGGGCGGGCACGGTGGGCAGGCCCGCCTCGAGCGCGGCGGCGCGGCGGCGGTGGCCGGCCAGGACGACCCAGGGCTTCTCCCCCACGTGCTCGGCGTGGTGCGGGTGGGCGGCCAGGTGCTCCTCGCGGGGCACGACGATGAGTGGCTGCAGGACTCCGAGCTCGCGCATGGAGGAGACCAGGCCGTCGAGGTCGCTCAGCGCCTCGCGGGGGTTGTCCGGGTGCTCGGCGATCTGACGCGGGTCCAGGGCGAGGACCTCGGCGCCCGCTCGGGAGCCCTGGCGCTGCAGGGCCGCCACGATGCTGCCGCCGGCGCCTTCGCGCGGTGCGAGCAGCGGCGTGGTGGCCGACGGCTGCTGCGCGGTGGTCGCAGTCGAGGCGGTGGAGGTGGCTGCGGTGGTCGGCCGGGCGATCTTGCGGACCGCCGCTCCCCCACCGATGCCGCGGTTCTTCGGTGGCGTCATCGCTGGCCTCCCTGTCGGCTCGTCAATGTAGGTAATGCCGACATTAGGGAGTGAGGGCGCTGTGACAGTGGCGCCACGCCGAGGGGCGCGCAGCGCCGTGGTGATTCCGTGGAATCACCACGGCTGTTCGCCGCTGCTCCGTCGTCGCTGCCCGCTGACCACTCCCCCGTCGCGGCCGCCCGCCCTCCCTGTCTGCCCCGGCGAGTGATTCCGCGGAATCACTCGCCGCGCTCCTCCGGTGCTTGGCGTCCCTTGCTGCCCGTGCCGCGCCGGCCCGTCGGCTCGGCGCGCAGCCGCTCGACCTCGGCGCGCAGCCGCCCGACCTCGGTGTCCAGCACCTCTCGCACGTCCTTGACGCGCTGCTCGGCGGCCTCGCGCTCCCGCTGGACGTCCTGTCGTGCTCCGTCGCGTTCAGCGGTGGCCACGGCGAGGCTGGTGCGCAGCTGCGCCGCCTCGTCGCGGAAGCGCTGCTCACGCTCATGTGCCTGCTCGGCCTGCGCGTGCGCGGCCTCGGCGGCGGCCTCTGCGCGGGCGGCGGCGGCCTGTGCGTTCCGCTGCGCTTCCTCGGCGCTCCGGTGGGCCTCCTCGGCCTGCTGCCGGCGCTGCTCGGCGGCCTGGATGCGCTGCTCGGCGGCGGCGCCCACCTGCTCCAACTCGCGCTGGTGGGTCTGCTGCAGCTGCTCCTGCTGCTCCGCGGCGGCGGCCAAGACCTGCTCGTGCTGATGGGTCAGCTCGTCCAGCTGGGCGCGTGCCTGCTCGGCGGCCTGCTCCAGCGCGGTGCGGTGAGCCTGCTCCTGCTCCTCCAGGGCCGCCTTGGCCTCGCGCAGCTCGTCCTGGGTGGCCTGCATCGTCTGCTGCCACTGCGCGGAGTGCTCCTCGTAGCGGGCCAGGGCGTCCTCGGCGGCGGCGTCGGCCTGCTCGCGGTCGGCCACGGCTGCCCGGGCGGCCTGCTCCGCGCGGGCGGCGCGGGCGGAGGCTGCGGCGACCTGGCCGGCGGCTTCGCTGGTGACCGCCTCGATCTGCGCGGCCGCGGCCTCGGGGTCGGCCAGGACCCGCAGCTCGTCGAGCAGGGCGCTGAGCTGGGTGACCAGGTGCTCGCCGACCTCGGCGACCTGTCCGCGTAGAGCTGCGGCGCGGGTGGCGGCGGAGTCCACGGGGCGGGAGTCCTCGGCCGGGGGAGCGCCTGCGGTGGCGGCGTTCAGGCGCCGCCGCTCACGGAAGGCCGTCGCAGCGGTGTGCTCGGGGTCGGTGCAGTAGGCGGGGGGCTGCCCGGTGGCGGAGATCGGGGCAGCCGCCGGCTGCTCGCAGCCGGGGAAGCGGCAGGTGCGACGGGGCGCGCCCGTCGGCTGCGGGGTGGGGGAGCCGGGCCGAGGAGCGTTCTCCATCATTCCATTATCATAACTGTAATCGAATGATGATGGAACTATCAGCGTGGAGAGAGGTAGCTGTTCGCGGCGCGCGGTCGTGGCGTTGGGATCGCCGGGCCGCCGGTGGGGGAGGGCTGGACGGCGGCAGCACTGCCCGGGCGCCCGGAGGCTGGCAGCCCGCATGGTTGTCGCCGACGGGTCGAGCGATTCCGCGGAATCAGCGGACGGCCACCAGGGTCGTGCCGTGGTGCACGGGCGGCACGGCATCGCCACGACCGTCCGACGGGGCAGCAGGCACTGCCCGCACGGGTAGCGGGTCAGCGGGCCAGGGCAGCCGGGCGCGCCGAGGTGCTGCCCTTCTGCTCGCCGGTCGATGTCAGGTCGAGCACGAGGTCCCGGCCGAAGAGGGCTGCCGTGGTGGTCTCGGTGAAGTGGCGGCTGCCTCGAGGACGCTGGGGCAGGCCCCACCGGGCGCGGTGCTCGCACCAGGCGGCGACCAGCTGACGCTGGGTCTCCGGGTCGTGCCGGCGCCACAGGAGGGTGCGCTGGGAGCGGCAGGTGTCTCGCTGCCGTTCGCTCATGCCGTTCCACCAGGTGATGTAGCGCTCCCTCTCGCCACCGCCGGCGCGGGCGCGGCGCAGGGCGAGGGCGTGCTTGCGCTCGGCCTGGGCTGCGGGGGACAGGGCGGTGAAGGCGGCAGCGGCGTCGGCCCGGCGACGGTCCTGCTCGGCTGCCCCCAGCCCGGTCCACCACCGGCGGTGCCGGGCGACGTCGTGCTGCGCGTGGCGGGTCAGGACCTGCTCGCGTTGCGCGGCCCACCGCTGTCGGCGTCGCTCGGGGTCCATCCGTGCCCGGAAGTCGGCTCGCTCGGCCTCGACCACGGCGCGCACGGCCTGCTGGCGCTCGTGCCCGACCTGCATCAGCTCGGTTCGGGCCAGGACCACGGCGTCCGGCTCGTTGGCCAGCTCGCCAGAGTGCCGGTGGGAGTGGTGCTGCTCGTGGCTCGTCGCACTCCAGCTGCCGTGGGCGTCGACGGAGGCCAAGCCCAGCTCGGCGAGGTCCTGCAGGTAGGCGCGCACGGTCCGCTGCTGGCGCGGACTGAGGGTGGGGTGCTCACCGGTGCCGGCAGGCAGCAACCCCGCCTGGTGGGCGAGCACTGCTGGGGGCAGGGGTTCCCGGGCGGCCTGGAGGGTGCTGAGCAGGTGGGTGCGGGGGAGCTTCAGGGCTAGGCGGAGGGCGAGGGCTGGCTGGGGGGGTGAACCCCTAGGTGTGTCAGTAGCCGACAGGGCTGCGCTGCGAGCGTCCAGGCCGGTCCTGTCGCTGTCCTGGCTCATGCCGTCTTCGGTCACAGCACCGGCGGCGGGGTCGGTGGTGGGGTCGGTGAAGGCGGGAGGCAGCCCCCAGGTGTCAGCGGTGTCGGTGGTGCCGGTGACGTAGGTGGAGCGCACCTGCAGCAGCCCCTCGGCGATGAGGTGGTTGCGGGCCTCGCGCACGGTGTTGCAGGAGCCGACGGCGCAGTCCAGGAGGAAGTCGCGCAGCGGCATGGGTGCCTCGCTCGCCCCGACGCGGGCCAGGCGGCGCAGGGCGACGGTGTAGACCTCCCGCGCGGAGTGCCGCACCCGCTCGGGCCAGGCCAGCCAGCGCTGCAGCATCGCCTCGTAGGCGCGCCCCACGGCGCGCTCGACGTGGGCGCGCAGTGCGCGCTCGTCAGCCCCTGCACCTGCTGCTTCCCGGTGCTGGGCGGCGGGCCGCTGTGCGAGCTGGCTGCGGCGGTTGCTGAGCCAGTCGTCGGCGCCGCGCACTGCGGAGTTCCACACGTGCCACCACCAGCGGCGCCCGTTGCCGCGTGCCTTGGTGAAGGCGGTGGGGTGCGCGGCGGTGATCGCCTGCCACGCCTGCTCCTCGCTGCAGCCGGCCAGGACCAGCTGTCGGGTGGCGGCCAGCTCCAGCTCGGAGCGGGTGCCGGGGTCGCGGTCGAGCCCGGCGGCCGCGGCCGCCGGGCGCCCCTGATCCAGGTAAGCGGCCCACGGCGCAGGCAGCCGCCGGTGTGCGCGAGGCAGGGGCACCAGGGGGCCGTCGGGGCCGCTGGTGGTCCGGCGTGCCGGCTCCTGACCCGACTGCTGGTTCGGCTGCTGGAGGGTGCGCGCGGCCGCGATGCGGCGGGGCAGTGGCTGCAGGTACTCGCGCAGGCCCTCCAGCGCGGTGGCCAGGACCTTCACGTCCAGGGCCGGCGTGGGCTTGTGGCGGTGGGGAGCGCTCAGCGGGCGCAGCTGGCTGCGCACGTCGATGTCGCGAGGGCGCAGCGGCTTGCCCCGCGGGCCCAGCTCGCGGCGCAACGCGGCGATGAGCTCGGTGAGCTCCTCACGGTGGCGGCCGGGGACGATGAAGACGTGGGCGCGGCCCGGCGCACCGCCGGAGGGACGCACCAGGTGCCACAGCTGACGCTTGGGGGCGGTGCACCAGTCGCGCAGGGTGTCGACGACGACGTCCGCGCCGTGGGCGGCATCGACGTCGATGCCGACGACCTCCTCGCGCAGCGTGCCCACGACGCTGGCGACCTCGCCGCGTCCGGTCAGGGCCAGGCACTGCTGCAGCAGGGGCAGCCTGGTGCCGGGCACGGCGCGGTTGTCCGCGTCGATGCAGAACCACGAACGCCGGGTGAACAGCAGCTCGTCGATCTGCCGGCACAGCTCCCCGTGCAGGTCAGCGGTGGGGTCGGCCACCGCGACACGGCGGCGCGCGGGTGGTCGAACAGGGGAGGGTTGACGTACGCTGATGACCGAGCCTCCTAGCCAGGGGCACAGCAAAGGCAGGGCCCGCGAGAGCGGGACCTGTGGACAGCGGGCCGGTTGCGTTGGGGAACGTGGAGACCGGACCGCGCGACTTATGGAGAGCCTCCCGCCGCCAAGCGGGGGGCTCTCCGTCGTTTAGGCGCTCTTCAAGTCGAGCTCCTCCTGCTTCGGGTCAGCCGGGGGCTGCGCGGGGTGCAGGCCCACCAGGTGCCCGTGCTCGTCGTAGATGGCGCGAGCCAGCAGCTCCTCGGTCAACAGCGAGAAGGAGCAGTTGCGGGCCTCGCGGGCACGCCGGAACTTGGCGAGGGCTTCAGGGTCCACTCGCGTCGTCGGGAACTGCGCGGCCGCCGCCTTGTGCGGTCGGGCTGCTGCACCTCGGACTCGTGCCATGCGCGCCATCCAACCGGAGTTTGACTCCAAGTAGTAGGACGACGCGCGGCGTGTCGCACGGCACGCGGCGTCGCGTGAGGCACGGGTCGGGCTAGCGGCGAGCACGGGCTCACCATACGCTGTTAGCTCTGTGAGAGCGCACAGCGTGTCGATGGTGGCGCGGAAAGCTCTGATGGCGCCACTCCGGCAGGTGCCTCAGCCTCGGGCGGTGGGGGCCGGCGAGGAGGTCGCCGGGGAAGTCGCCGGGGAGGTCGTGCGCGCGTTGGAGGGAGCCTTGCGCGAGCCGAGCCGCCAGGCGGCGCGCACGGCGCTGCGCGGCAGCACCCCGAGGAGGGCTGCCAGCGCCCGGTACTGCGGGGAGGGGACGCTGACCAGGCGGCCGGCGAAGGTGTCGCGCAGGCTGTCGGTGACGACGTCGTCGGCGTTCAGCCAGGCGCGCGAGGGTCCCGAGGCGCCCTTCATGCCCGCGCGGACGTGGAACTCGGTGTGCACGTAGCCGGGCAGGACGACGGTGGCGCTGACGCCGCTGCCACGCAGGTCCTTCGCCAGGGACTCCGTCAGGGCCAGCACGTAGCCCTTCAGCGCGGCGTAGTGACCGCCGCCGGCCAGCAGGGCGGCGATGGAGCCGACGTTGAGGATGCGCCCGCGCCCGCGCGCGACCATCGCCTTGGCGGCGGCGTTGCAGAGCACCAGCACCGCGCGGGCCAGCACGTCGAAGTGCTGCTCGAGCAGCTCGATCTGCCCGACGGCCAGCGACTGCTTGAGCCCGTAGCCGGCGTTGTTGACCAGCAGGTCCACGGGCCGGGCGGCATCGCCCAGGCGGGCGGCGACCACGGCGAGCTGCTCGCGCTGGGCCAGGTCGGCGGCCAGCACCTCGACCTGCACGCCGTGGCGCTCCCGCAGCCGCTCGGCCGTCTCCTCCAGGCGGGCCCCGTCCCGCGCGACGATCACCAGGTCGTGGCCCGCGGCCGCTAGGTGAGCGGCGTAGCTGGCGCCGAGGCCGGCGGTGGCGCCGGTGATCAAAGCGGTGGGGCGGCCGAGAGGGGTGCTCACGCAGGGAACCCTAACCGCCGCGGCGCATGCGGCAGATCCTGCGCCGCTGATCCTGAGGGGCGATTTCACGGTCATGAGCTTCACGTACATGTCGATGAGCGAGGTCAGGCTGAGCGTGACGATCATCCGGACAGGGGGCGATAGCAGCGAGATCAACTCCACCCTCCACGGTGGCCGCGGGCACGATTCGGGAGCTGACCAGACACCGCAGACCCGCTACGTTCGTTCCATGGAGTGCTTCCCCGCTACGCGCACCCGCTGAGGGCCAGCCGCCCGACGCCGGGCGGTCAGACGCCAACCACCACACGGTGGCCGGCCATCTTCTGACCCTCAACCAGGAAGCAGCTCCATGACCACCTCATCCACACCCCTGCCGACGCGCCGCGAGGCAGGCTTGACCGACCCCACCACAGACACCTTCACCACCTGCGTCGTCTTCATGCTGGGCTACCCCGGCATGGGCAAGCGGACCGTCGGCAGACAGCTCGCCCAACAGCTCAACGGCGTGCTGGTCGACAACGCGCTCATCAACCGGCCCCTGCTCGAACTCTTCCGGTGGGACGGCGTCGAGCTCATCCCGCCGGTGATCTGGGACTACGTCGTACCGATCCGCGACGCCGTCGTCCGCACCATCGAAGACCTCGCTCCAGCCACCAACAGCTACGTCTTCACCAACGTCATCGAAGACGGCCCCACCGCGGCCCAGGAGTACGACGTCTACCGGTCCCTGGCTCACCGGCGCGGGTCGCTATTCCTCGCCGTCATGCTGACCTGCGACCTCGACGTGCAGGTGAGCCGGATCGACAACCCCGACCGGGTGGCCCTGCGAAAAGGGTCGGACCCTGAGGGCTACCGTGAATACACCCTGACCACGGACCTGTACCAGCCACCGCCGTCCGAGGTGATTTCCATCGACACCACTCAGACGGCACCGGCCGACAACGCCAGGCGCATCCTCACCGAGCTGCGTAGGCGTGGCTTCGTCGGCGGCATGCAAGCCGACCTCTCGTAGAACTCATGGGTGCTGGCGAGGAGGCGGCCACCTACGGACGCCTCCCCGCCAGCCACTCGTCCCAGGCCATCCACGAGTTCACGGTCATCCCGCAATCCGGGTGCGACGTGCCGGCGTGAAGGGGCCACGTTTAGCAGTACATGATCCGTCGCCGCAGCGGCAGGCGGCAGGTCCTGCGCTCTGGCCGAGAGCGCACCTGGCAGGGTGAGCGCCCGAGGTCAGCGATGCGATGGGGGAGTGTGCGGTGTCCAAGGTCTTGGTGCTCGGTGCGACGGGGCGCGCCGGGCAGCGCGTGAGCGAGGAACTGCTGGCCACTGGCGTCGAGGTGGTGCTGGCCGGACGTGACGGCACCCGGCTGCACGAGCTCGCCGAGCGCCTGCGGGTGCCGGGCGAGGCCACGCGCGTGGTGGACGTGCAGGACGAGCAGGCGGTCGGCGCCGCGGTCGCGGACGTCGACGTGGTCGTGAACACCGTCGGCCCGTTCATGCTGCTGGCCGCTTCGGTGATCGAGGCGTGCCTGCGCGCCGGGGTCTCCTCGGTGGACCTGGCCAACGAGCAGCCGGCCGTGCAGGCACTGCTGGCGCGCGACGCAGCAGCGCGCGAGGCCGGGGTGACGCTGGTGACCGGCGCCGGGCTCGGCCTGGTCGCCAGCGAGTACCTGACGATGCAACTGGCCGCCCAGTCCACCTCGGCGCCCCGCGCGGTCCGCTCGGTGCTGCTGACGTGGAACTCCGCGCCCAGCGCCGGGGTGAAGGCGTCGGCGGCCGCGGCGATGCAGGGTGGCTCCACCCGCTACGTCGACGGTGAGCTCGTGCACGCACCGATCGGCGCGGACCTGTGGCAGGCGCAGCTGGCGGGGCGGCTGAGGACGCTGGTGGCCGCCCCCCTGGGGGACGTGGAAGCCGTCAGGCGCGCCAGCGGCGCCGGCGACGTGACCGCCTACGTCGAGGCGCCGCCCGGAGCCGGGGTGGACGGCGATGAGCCGGGCTCGGCGGTGCACGTGGAGTTCACCGACGAGCAGGGCGGCACCCGCACCGCGACGATCGAGCCGGGCGACTCCTTGACGCTCACCTCGCGCATCGCGGCACGCACGGTGCTGGGCGTGCTGGAGGGCGGGCGCCCGGGCGCCTGGACGCCCGGGGCTCTGCTCGGTGCCGACACCTTCCGTGACGCCCTGGGCGTGTGAGCCGTCGCCGGCCGGTTGCGGGCGAGCCTCAGCTTTGCGCGGCGGACGCTGCGGCCAGGAGCGGCTGCTGCAGGGCCTTGGCCTGCAACCGGCCGTAGTGGCGCCGGCGCACGATGGTGCGCTGCAGCTGCCACGTGCTGCCAGGGCCCGGCGGTAGCGTCTCGCCGGGGGAGAGCGCCTGGGGAGAGCGACCCTGAAACCGGGCGCGGCGCCCGGCGTGCAGCAGCACACCCCAGTGGTCCTGGGCGCGCACCGTGCCCTGCTGGACGGCGTTGCCCACCTGCGCGCGCTCAGCTGTCGTGGTCGAGGCCAGCAACCGGTCCACGGCCAAGGACACCTCGGTCCTCCTGCGCGAGAGCCGGTGCCCCGGGGTGTGCATGAAGGGGTACAGGACCACGTCCTGCTCGGTCTTCGTGCACCACGCCCACGCCGGGCGCAGCAGCGAGTGCTTCAAGCGGCTGCGCGCGTCCGCCCAGGTGACCGCGCAGATCGCCCCGGCGATGCAGCCCACCAGTCCCGGCAGCGCCTGCAACAGCTGCGTGTTGACCACGACGAAGTGATCGCTCCTGCCGGCCGCGATCAGCGCCAGCGCGGCGGGGAAGTTCAGGATGTACGCCCAGATCGCCGCGGAGGCGATGATCCACCAGGTCAGGCTGGACCGGTCGAGCCGGTTGACGGGCCCCAGCTTCCCGGAGCGGGCCTGAACGGCGCGGCCCAGGGCGAAGGCCATGTTGGTGCCGTGGACGAGGCAGAACGTCACCCAGAACAGCAGCGCTGGCGGCTGCAGGCTCTCGGCGTTGAGCAGCAGCAGGTTCAGGCCGCTGCGGTGCACGGCGACGTAGGCGATGATGAGGACGGCGACACCGGCGGCGCTCAGCGCGGTCAGGCCGGCGTTGAGGTGCTTCCCGCCCTGGGAGGAGCCCGACGTCTCCTCCCAGATGGCCAGGGCACCCTGCCGGGAGAGGTAGATGGCGATGCAGTCGCACACGAGCGTCTGGACCCCGACGAGCCCGAGCTGGTCGTCGAGGATCGCGCCGATGGCCGGGACCGTGAGCGTCATCATCGCCGCCCCGGACACCAGCACCTTCACGAAGCGGCCGTTGCGGCTCCTGCTGCCCCAGCGGGCCCGCAAGGCGACCAGCGGAACCATCACCAGCACGCCCGGCACGAGCACCCAGGGCAGCAGCGCGCGGATCGTCTCAGACATCGCCGGCGCGGAACAGCGAGCTGAGGCTGCCGTCCTGCTCATGCGGCTGCGCGCCGAGCCCTTCGAGGCCGGCCTTCAGCAGCGTGCCGAACCGCTCGGCGCGCGACTCCGGCAGGCCCGCGAAGCCACCGCGGCGCGACCACGAGGCGGTGAGCAGGCGCTCGGCCTCGGCGCTGCCGGCGGGGGGCAGGTGCAGCACCTCCTCATCCGGCGGGGCGCCGTCGCCGCGCGGGGCGTCGAAGAGCACGTGACCGGCCTCGTGCCCGTAGTTCAGGACGTCCGGCACCCCGGCACGGGCGTTGACGTAGATCGCCCAGCCGTCGTACTGCGAGAGCGTGATGGCGCTGGTGTGCCCACCGTGCCGAGAGACCAGCAGGTCCGCCCACCCGTCGGGCAGGACACCGGTGTAGATGGGCCCGCCGGCCAGGTAGGCGATGTGGCTGAGGAAGGTGTCCTTGTCGAAGGGCGGCCGCGGTCGCAGCTGCGCCAGCACGTCCAGGCACTCGCGCTCGACGGCCTTGGCCTGCGCGCTGGTCAGCTTCGCGCCGGGGGTGGTGTTGCGCTGACGGAACCGCGAGAGACGAACCGCTGAGAGCTTCACGAGGTGGCGCACTTCCGGGGCTCGGGGCAGGGACCGGCGCAGCGTAACAACGGCCGACGACCCTTCCGAGCCGTGCACCCCGGGTGCACCAACGCCTCCGCTGCAACCGTTACCTACTCACCGTCGGCGGCTGAGGGGGGTGGAGTGGGTTCGTGCCGGGTGATCTTGACGTCGCTGAGCTCGCGCAGCATCGCGGCCAGGATGCGCCGACCGGCGGGGTCGAGCTCGGAGGAGCGCAGGGCGATCTCCCGGATGCCCTCGTCCTTCATCGCCTCCTCGAGCGCCCGGTCGGCCTGGGCGGCGTCCTGCTCGGAGGCCATCTCAGCCGGCGCGGAGAAGAAGAACGAGACGTGCACGCCGAAGGCCTTAGCGATGCCTTCCAGCGCCTTGACGGAAGGGTTGTCCCGCACACCGTTGCGCAGGTCCTCGAGGTAGCACGCGCTCACCTCGTAGCCCAGCTCCGCGCACCGCCGAGCGACCTCCTCGACGGTGCGAGCAGTGCCCTGCGGGGTGCGCGAACGCTCGAAGAGCTCCTCGAGCTTGGCGGCGACCGAGGACGTCACCTCGGAGCGCTGGTGCACGACAGGCGGCGGGGCGCCGCCTCCCGCGCCGCCGGGACGCTCGCCGGCTCCGGGGCGCGCCGGGAGTTGATCGTCGGGTTCGGCCTCGGCCGGGAAGAAGTAGCTGATCGGCACGCTGAAGACGGTCGCCAGCGTGCGCAGGCTGTCGATCGTGGGGTTGGTGCGGCTGCCGCGCCGCAGCTGGGAGATGTACGAGCTGGTGAGCGGGTGGCCCAGCTCTTGGGTGAGCGTGGCGATCTGCTGGGAGTCCATGGGGCCGCGTCCCATCCGCTGCGCGGTGGTGATGAGGCGTTCGAGGCGGCCGGCGATGGAAAGCGGGGAGGGCTCCTCGCTGCGCCTGCGCGGCATCGGTCTTGCCCTCCTGACAGCTCTGCAACCTGCCGCGGGGACTCCCAGCGGGCGACGCCAATGCTGGCACACCTGTCCTCCGGTGACCTTGAAGCCCTAGAAGTGGCCCGCAGCGACCCGTACTTGCTCTGACAGCGCCTACAGGCGCATGATGGGCCCACCGAAGACGCTGTGAGAGTCTTCAGCACGCACGCCCGCCTCATCGACAGCCGAGGACCCCGTGACTTCTCAGCTTCACGACTGGATGCCCAAGGCTCGGCGGCACCCACTCAACGCCGCCGACTCCAGTGTGCGCCCGGCCGCTGACAGCGCTCCGGGTACCTCCGGCGCATCGAGGCCCGGCACTGCGCCAGCGCGGAGCAGGAGATCACCACGGTGCTGAAGGCCGCAGCGAGGTGGGCCCGGTGCCGCAGCGCGTTGGCTGGCCTGGACGCCCCCGCCGGCATCACGGGTGCCGACTTCCTGATGCTGGTCGCCGACGCGGTGGGCAAGCGCATCCACCTGTTCGAGGCGCCCGACCTGGTACGAACCGAAGACCGGGTCGGGGAGGCCGTGCGCATCGAGGGTGCGCTGGTCATCAGCTACGACGCATCCCTGCGCGATGCGCCACTGGACAACACGCTCTTCCACGAGGGTGCCCACATCCTGCTCGGGCACCTCGACGACGCCTCCGCCGGAGGACGGCTGCAGGCACTGCACTCCACCTCCAGATGCGATGGTCAGCGGCCGGTTCAGGCGCGCAGCCAACTGCCGGCCGGGGTGGGGCGCGGGCGGTGGGAGCTGGAGATGGAACGCGACGCAGAGACGATGGCGCAGATGCTCATGCTGCGTCGCAACGCGTCTCCTCGCACCAGCCGAGTCGCGGCCCTGCGGCTGCGCAGCGCGTGAGGACTACGAAGGCTCGGATGCGCCGGAACGCCTTCTGCTCGCGCTCGCTGCTCGCGGCGATCGCGCAACGCCGACACCTGCTGCCCCTGCGCCGCGACCTGCTGCGCGTGTGCCCGGGCTACGCCTACCCGGAGCGCCACCCGCACCCCCGCTACGCCCTGCAGCAGGTGACCACCGACATCCACGACTGCCTCCTGCGACTGGCCGAGCAGGAGACGGCCGACACCCGGGTCCTCGCCTCCCGCATCGCCACCGACCTGGCACCGGGCTCGGGCGTCTCCACCCCTCTGCTCGCCTGGGCGGTGCGGGTCGAGCGGACCCGTCGATTGCTGCTGCGGGAAGCCAGCACCACCCACGGCGTCACCACCTGCGGCATCACCACCTGCGGCATCACCGGCCGCGGCGCGGCCGAGGCACCGCCGCAGGGCGACACGCTCGCGGCGCCGGCCGGCATCGCGCTGGAACTGCCCGCCTGGCTGCACCTGGAGCAGGCGCGGCGAGTGGTCCTCGGCTCGCGCGTCGACCTGGTCGGCGCGCAGGCTCCGGCCATCCCACGCAAGCCGGCTGGGTTGTGAGGAGGGTGGACTACTCGTCCTCTTCGTCCTCGTCGTCCGGATCGGCGTTCACCGCTCGTGCGCGTGCAGCACCGGGATTGCGGCCGCGGCCGAGATCGGGACTCTGCAGCAGAGCGGCGATGCGTTCCCAGCGCTCCGCCTGCGCGCGCACCTGCTCGGGCACGCTGGCACTGCCCAGTGCGCGTGAGCTGGGCATCACGATGTTGTGCTTGCGCATGACCCGGGCCATCTCCAGGGCCGCGGCGATCTCCTCGCGCGACTGGTCCTCGAAGAAGTACGTCACCGGCACACCGAAGAAGTCCGCCAGCGCGCGCAGGCGGTTGACGGTCGGGTTGTCCTTGGCCCCGCTGCGCAAGGCGTAGATGTAGCTGGCCGCGACCTTCTCGCCGCGCTCGGTCAAGGCGGCGGCGACTTCCTCGACGGTGTAGGGCCCGCGGTCCGCAGGGTGCGCGTACTCGAAGAGCAGGTCCAGCCGCTGGGCGATGGACCCTTCTTCGGGCTGCGATTTGCGCGGAATCGGCACGCGAGACCCGCCCCTCTCATCTCCTCGGCACACGTTCGTGGTCAGGCCGATTGTGGCAGGTGGGTACCTGCCGCACCGCGCCCACCGCCGACCACGCTCCTGGTAGAGCAACGATCAATTCAGCACCACCTACTACACTCAGAGCACACTCAACGGTTATCTTCTCTACTGAATCACCTCAGAAGCCGTCTCGCCCCGGGCTTGCGAGCACCGTCCCGCCGTCCTCAGGAACGGCAGCACACACTCGATGGACCGGGGCCGTCAGCCCAGGAGTCACCGTGCCCCTCCACCCCACCCCCACCGACCGCGCGCGGCGGCTCAGCCTCAGCAGGCACCGCCACGGCCGCCGGAGCCTGGCCCTGAGCATCGCCCTGGGAATCGGTGTCACGCCCCTACTGGTGGTGCCCGCTCACGCCGACAGCGAGGCTCCCGCCGGGACGACCTCACCCACCAGCCGCTCGAGCGCAGCCTCCACGCCCACGCGGGAGGACCTTCCGGCGCCCACGGCGAGCAACCCCGAGGACCAGGACGACCTGGACAGCCTGTGGGAACGCCTGCTCGACAAGCTCGGAATCATCGACCTCAACGATGACTCCAGCGACGAGGACGACGTCGAGAACGAGGACGGCAGCGACGAGGACGAGCCGGTCGCGGCCGACGTCGCTGCCCTGCCGGCCGGGACCAACCACACCACGCTGACCGCCGAGGGGTTCGTCGACTCCGTCGGCGTGGGCATCCACGTGGCCTACCTGGACACCTCCTACGGGCAGGTGGACACCGTGGCCCTGCTCAAGGACCTCGGCGTCAAGCACGTGCGCGACGGCTTGGGCTCGAACGACTCCGTGCCGATCGCCACCATGAAGGAGATCGGGCAGGCCGGCATCGGCATCAACTGGGTGTCCCAGCCGGAGGACTCCTCCTTCTCCATCGACAAGCAGCTGCAGCTCATCGAGGAGGGCGACCTGAACGTGGAGAGCGTGGAGGGCGCCAACGAGCGCGACAACCACGGCGACCCCTCCTGGGCGGGCAAGATCCGCGAGCACCAAGCGGAGCTGTACGAGAAGGTCAAGGCGAGCCTGGGCGACGACGTGGCGGTGGTGGCGCCCTCCCTGGTGCACGACGGCTCGCGCGAGGAGCTGGGCGAAGTGCCCAGCGACGTCGCCAACGCCCACCCGTACACCGGTGGGCACATGCAGACCGCTGAGCAGACCGAGCACCAGATGCAGCTGACGCACAAGGTCACCCCCTCGGTCGACACCACCGCCCCGCAGCAGGCCGAGGCCGACGAGCGCGTCACCCTCAAGGCGGCAGTGGAGGAGGGCGGTGCGCTGTACGCCACCGAGCTGGGCTTCCACACCGCCACCGCCTCCACCGCCGGCAACGGGGTGCAGCCGCACGTCTCCGAGGACGCGCAGGCCACGCTGCAGCTGCAGCAGCTGCTGGAGAACTACCGCAACGGTGTGGACCGCTCGTACGTCTACGAGCTGCTCGACGAGGGCGAGGACGACTCCGAGGCCGAGGACCACTTCGGGCTGGTGCACTCCGACGGCTCGCCCAAGCCGGCCTTCACCGCGCTGAAGAACCTGCTGAGCGTGATGAAGGGCAGCATCAGCACGAGCAGCAGCGCCACCACCAGGAGCACGAGCAGCAGCGGGGCGGCCGGTGCGCGGGCGCTGGGCGTGCAGGTCGAGGGCGGGGGAGAGGCGACCACCAGCGTGGTCCTGCCCCGCGCCGACGGCTCGAGCGTGGTGGCGCTGTGGGAGGCGGAGCCGGTGTGGGACCCGGACGCGGCGAGGGCGCTGGACGTGCCCACCCGTGAGGTGACGCTGCGGCTGGACGGGACGGCCGATGCGCAGGTGTACGTGCCGCGGAAGTCGGCCAAGGCCGGCGAGGCGCAGGAAGGCACCGACGCCGTGAGCGTCAGCAGCCAGGCGGACCCGACCATCATCGTGCTCACGCCCGCCGACGGGACGCCGTCGACGTCGGGGGACGCCGACGGCGCGGACGCTGAGGAGCCCTCGGCGTCCTGACGGCAGCACGGGGAAGGCCCGGCCCGCGGGGGGACCGGGCCTTCCTCATGCCAGCCGGCGGGCGCGGGCCGTCAGCACCGGCTCGGAGACCGGGCGCTCAGCCGGGTCAGAGACCACCGACCACGGCCGCGGCCGCCCGCAACCACGCCTCACGGGTGCTGTCCTGCAGCAGCTCCATGTTGATCGGTCCACCTCCGATGAGCGCGCCGTCGTGGGGAACGGTGACGACCTCGCGGGTGGCACTGCGGAAGTGGCGGTACAGGCGCTGGTTGAGCCCCTCGTCCTCCTTGCGCTGGGCGCGTCCCTTCTGCGGGTTGCCGGTCAGGACGGTGACGGCGCCTGCCACCACTTCCTCCTTGCCCGCGGCGCGCAGGCCGTCGATGAGCCAGGCCGCGGACTGCGCGGTGTCCTCGCGGGCGGTGGAGGCGATGACCAGCTGGTCGGCGACGTTGAGAGCCGCCTGCCAGTTGGAGGCGCGCATGTTGTTGCCGGTGTCGATGAGCAGGATGCGGTAGGTCTGCGCCAGCGGCCGGTGCAAGGCCATGAACACCTCGCCGTCGATGAGCGCGGAGGAGGCCGGGTTCTCGTCCGAGGCGAGGATGCCGAAGTGGCTGGAGAACTGCTGGCGCACGTAGCGGTCGAGGTCACCCACGCGCAGCCCGCCGGCGCGCAGCTGCTCCAGGTCACGAAGCAGGTCGATGGCGGTGCGGGTGTGGGCGGAGCGTTCCCCGCGCCAGCCGAGGGTGCCGCGGGTCTCGTTGTTGTCCCACGCCAGGACGCCCCCACCGCGGTGCAGACCGAGCGTGGCGGCCAGGCAGTAGATGGTCGTGGTCTTGGTGCCGCCGCCCTTGGGGTTGGCCACCACGATGGTGCGCGGGCCCTCCAGCGGTCGGCGCACCTTCTCGATCAGGGCACGCAGCTGAAGCTCGTGCCGCCCCGGCTGCAGGGCCAGGCGCCCGGAGCTGAGCTGACGCACTGCCCCCTGCCAGCCCTGCTGCGCAGGGGCGGTGGGGGTCTGCACGGCGTTGGAGCGCATCAGGTCGTCGAGCGTGGGGGTGTGCGCTGCGCTGTGCGCTGTCGCCGCTCCCGTGGTCGGCCGCGGCGGCAGCGCGGCCGGCACCGGCACCGGCTGCGCCGCGGTCTGCGGTCCGCCGCGACGAGCGGACCAGCGCGAGCGGGTGCTCTCCGGTCCGTGCACGGGCTTGGCCTTGGGCAGCCGGCTGAAAGGCGAGTCGTCGGCCCGCGAGGCGTCGGCGGCCGACGCGTGGTCCTGCGCCGGGGTGGGGGTCGGCGCCGCCACCGGCGTGCGCTGCACCGCCGCGTCGGGCGTCTGCACCGGCGCAGGGGCTGTGGTGAGGTCGATGACGGCAGGCACCTCGGCCCGCGCGGGCAGCGAGGCCGGCTGGACCGGCGCCGCTCGCTCCGCATCGCGGTGTGCACCTCGGGTGTCCTCCTGCTCCCACAGCGGTTCCTCAGCGGGCAGCGCGGGGTCCTCGTGCGGGGGCTCGTGCACGGTGACCTCGGGCTGCGCAGGGGCGATGCGCGTCGGGCGCGGCTGCCGCTCGGTGGCGCGGGCCGTGGTGGGCGCCTCGCGCACGGTGCCGTCGGGGGAGATGACCAGGCGCCAGTCACCGTCGGGGTCGGTGGTGGTGACGAGGACCGCCCGGCCGACCGGCTGCGCGGCCCGCTCGGCGATCAGCTGCACGCTCTGCGCCACGGCGTCGTCGACGGTGCCGGCGCGCACGGTGAAGCAGCGGCCGTTGATGGCGATGTCGGCGCTGCCGTCGGCGTCGACCCAGACGTCGACCAGGGGGAAGGTGGGAACCTCGGTGGTGTCGATGCTCATGTCCGTGCTCATGTCGTCGCCTTTCGCTGCTTGTCAGAAGGTGATGCCGCGCTGTGCGAGCCAGGGGACGGGGTCGACGGCTGCGCCGCCCACCACGACCTCGAAGTGGTTGTGGCAGCCGGTGCTGGTCCCATCGCTGCCGATGCGGGCTATCTGCTGGCCCGCGGTGACCTTGTCGCCGGTCTTGACGAGCAGGCCGCCTGCGTACATGTGCCCGTACCTGGTGACGACGCCTCCGCCGTGGTCGATGGCGATGTAGTGCCCGAACCCGCTGCCGGTGCCGGAGTGGATGACGACACCGGCAGCGGCCGCCCAGATCGGCTCCTCGCACCCGGGCGCCAGGTCGATGCCCTTGTGCATGGTGCTCGCTCCGGCCGTGGGAGCCCCTCGCCTGCCGAAGCGGCTGGTGATGGGGCCGTCCGAGGGTTTGGCCCAGCCGCCGTCGGAGACGGCGGTCGAGGAGCCGCCGGCCGCGCACGGGTTCTCGCCGGCGCCGCTGCTGAGCCCTTCGATGCTGACGCTGCCGGACAGTGCGGTGACGACCTGCACCGCGGCATCCCAGTACCTCGCGTAGTGGTAAGGATCGGCGTTGCGCTGGGTGCGGTGGGCGGCCTCGGTGGGGGACAGGGTCTCCCAGTTCGCCACGCGCATGAGCGCGCGGAAGAAGTTGGTGGCGCTGATGGTGGGGTCCATGCGGTCGCTGTAGCTGCCCCAGGCGCCGCCTGCGCGCTGCTGGAACAGCCCGCGCGAGTCGGGGCCGACGGCGTCGCCGCGGTCGAGCACCGTCAGCGAGGACTCGCCCATCGCCGTCATCACGCCGATGGTCTGTCCGCGCACGCTCAGCCCCAGGGCGGCGCCGGCGTTGATGATGGCTGCGGCGTTGGCCAGCTGCTCGCCGCTGTACCCGGCGACGGAACCGGCGGGTACCCCGTCGATGCTCAACCATTCGATGCTCACTCGCACCGAGCTGCCGCCTGCGCTGCAGGAGGTGGCCGAGGCCAGCTGGCTGCCGCCGAGGATGAGCAGGGCACCGGAGCACCCGCCCATCAGCAGCAGCGGGGTGAGGACGAAGGCGGCGGTCGCGGTCTTGCGCTGACTCACCCCGCGGCGCTCTCAGGCGGTGTCAGCCGCTCGACCAGCCAGGTGGCGCCGTCGCCGGCGCGCGAGAGCAAGACGGTGTAGTCCCCGACGTCGGTGGGCACCGTGACGGTGGCCAGGTAGGGGCTGTCAGCACCCGCTGCAGTACCCGCGCTTCCCGGCACGGGCTCACCCACGACCGCGCGAGCAGGCACGCCCACCGGGTCGGTGTCCTGGTAGGCGCTGGCGGCGGCTTCGGTCAGCCACGGGCGCAGCTGCTGCCACCACGTCGCGGCGTCCAGGTCGGATCGGGCGAAGGCGTTCATCGCGCTGGCCGCGACGCGCGCGGAGTCGGCCGCGGCTGCGGCGTCCCAGGTGGGCGAGGGCGGTAGCGGCTCCAAGCCCTCCTCCAGGTGGGCGTACCCGTCCTTTTCTACACTGGAGGTAGCGAAGGGGTCGGCCTGTGCGCGCACGGGCGAGGGGTCATCGGCCGCGCAGGCCGTCGGCGTGAGCACGAGAGCGGCGCAAGCGGCCAGAACGGCTGTACGCCGAGAACTGCACCTCATGTGGGAGCACCTCCCAGCGTGAGGTCGGGTTCGTCGAGGCCGTCGACGGAGTCGACACCTTCCTGCACCGGCGCCTGGAGCTGCGCCGCCGATCGTGCGGCCGCCTGGGCATCTAGTTGCACTGCAAGCGAGTCGCGCACCTCGTCGCGGAAGACGACCCAGGTGCCGCTCAGCTTGCGGCCGGGGATCACTCCACGACGCAGCCAGCGCCAGACCGTCTGCTGCTGAACTCCGAGAACTTCGGCCAGCTCCTCGGGGCTGGGGCGCTCCGGAAGGCCGGCGAGCACTTCATCGAGTCTCCTCATCTATCGTCGGCCTCTCCTCATCACGGGTGGTCAGTGTTCTTAGCGGGCTGTACTTACACTAACAGTGTAGATAGGCTGGCGGAAGCCGGTCAGAGCTGCACCGAGCCGGTTCGAGCCACTTCGAGCCACCGACCCGCTCGTGCGGCGAACAGAAGGGAGAGCACATGGCGAAGGAACGCCCGCCGAACCGGTGGCTGACCGCACCGGAGACCAGCACCGAACCCACGCAGCCGGCAGCCCCGGAGCAGGACCCGCTGGAGGTCTTCTGGGGGCCTGCGCAGCAGCTGGGCACGCAGCCGATTCCCACCGGCGAGCAGCTGCCGCGTCAGCGCCTGTCCGGCTCCACCGCCCGCCAGAGCACGGGCGGTGGGCAGCTGTGGGTGCTCGGTGCCCACGGTGGTGCGGGGGAGACGTCCCTGGCCGCTGCCCTGCACGGGGCGCGTGCCGCGGAGCACCGCTGGCCGGTGCACACCGACGGCACCACCTCCCGGGTGCTCGTGTGCGCCCGCACCAGCTACGCCGGCCTCAGCGCTGCGCAGCGGGCCCTGACCGACTTCGCCTCCGGGGCGCTTCCCGGTATGCACCTGGTGGGTCTGGCGCTGCTGGCCGATGCCCCCGGGCGCCTTCCCGACGCCCTGCGCGACTTCGCCCAGCTCGTCCAGGGCGGAGCTCCTCAGTCCTGGCACATCGCCTGGATCGAGGAGTGGCGCACCGGGGACACCCCGGTGCTGCGTCACCTACCGCGCGCCCTGCGGCGACTGAGCAAGGAGGTCGCCCGCACTCCTGCGCCCGCAGAACTACCCCCGGCACCCGCCTCGTCTCACTCCCTTTGACCTCACCTCGGAAGGACCCTCATGTTCACCACTTCGCTCCTGTCAGCCATCGACGTCACGCCCACCCAACCCCCGGGCACCGAGAACATCTCCACGATCATCGGCTGGATCGGCTGGATCGTGCTGGCCATCTGCGTGATCGGCGTGCTGATCATCGCCGGCACGCTGGCCGTCCGGAACAGCCGCGGTGAAGGCGTCGAGAACGCCAGCCGACTCGGCTGGGTCCTCGGCGCTGCTGTCATCGTCGGCGCCGCCGGCGGCATCGTGGGCGCGGTGTCCTGACGATGCGGCGCCTGTCGAGGCCCCGGAGCCTGCGCCGTCGGTGGTGGCCGATCCTGGCCACCACCGTGGTGGTGCTCCTTCTCGCCGCCGGGATCGTGGTGAGCGTCCTGCCCCCCGGTTCCGGCGCCGACTCAGCGACCCCCGCGCCACGCCCCTCCGGTGAAGGCACCGCGGTCGTCTCGACAGACGCCAGCGCCTGCGGGCTGCCCCGAGGGGATCAGGTCATCCCCTCCGGGCCGCCCGCCGGGGAGGTGACGTGGCAGCTGGTCGGCTACACCGCCGTCCCGGCGGCCCCCACCCTGTACGGACCTGCACGCATCGGGGAGGACGGCCACCGCGCCTGCTTCACCCACTCACCCACCGGTGCGCTCTTCGCCGCCGCCAACATCCTGGGCATGAGCAGCGATCCCGCGCTGCAGCAGGCGATGACCCAGCACAGCGCCGCGGCTACCCCTGGCCGCGAGGCGGCCCTGCAGCAGCTGCGGCTGAGCGGTCCAGCAGCCACCAACTCCGGCATGCAGCTGCGTGGTTTCGCCGTGAGTTCCTACACCGCCCAGCGAGCGACCGTGCGCATGGCCGTGGGCGGCGGCACCTCCACCACGGTCGGGGTGCTGTCCTTGCCGCTGCTGTGGCAGGAGGGCGACTGGAAGCTCGAGATCCCAGGCGACGGCACGTTGGCCTCCCTGGCCTCGGCGGCCCCTGACCTGACCGGGTTCACCCCCTGGAGCGGAGCCTGATGTCCACCGTCCCCCAAGATCCCGCCCAGCAGTGCGCGGCCCTGGACCTGATCTGCCGTGGAGGGCAGGCCGCGGCCGGTGTCGCCTCCGAGGCCGCCGGCACCATCTTCACCGCCTTCGCCTCGGAGGTCACCGAGGCTCTGGGGCAGGCCCTGCAGTCCCTCGGCAGCGTGTGGATCGCGGTCCCCACGCCCGACCTGGCCACCTCCGGCGGGCTGGGCTCACCGTCTGCGCCGGTGGCCTTCATCCAGGGCAGCCTGGGCTACTACACCGCCGCGCTGGCCGTGTTCGCACTGCTGGTCGGAGCGGGACGTCTGGCGTGGGAGCAGCGCGCCAGCGGCGTGCAGGACCTGCTGCGCTCGATGCTCACGCTCATCGTGGTCTCCGCGGTGGGCTTGGGCGCCGTCGCCGCCTTGACGGTCGCCGCGGACGAGTTCGCGCAGTGGATCGTGGTGCGCTCCACTGGCAACTCCGACTTCGGCGCCAACGTCCAGGCGCTGCTCGCACTGTCCGGCCCCGTCACGGGTGGTCTGGCGAACCTGCTGGTCATCGCCCTCGGCGGTTTCGCCCTGTGCGCCTCACTCCTGCAGGTGGCGCTGATGCTCGTCCGCGGGGGTCTGCTGATCCTGCTCGCCGGCGTGATGCCCACGCTGGCCTCCTTCACCAACATGCGCACCGGGCGGCAGTGGTTCGAGCGCGGTGTCGGCTGGACGCTGGCCTTCATCCTCTACAAGCCGGCCGCCGGGATCGTCTACGCGACCGCCTTCCGCCTGGCCGGTTCCAGCCCGAACGACCCCTCCGGCCTGGCGAACATCCTCACCGGCCTGGGCATGATGGCCGTCGCCCTCATCGCCCTGCCGGCGCTGATGCGCTTCTGCGTTCCCATGGTCGCCTCCGTGACCGGCGGCGGGAACGGCGCAGCAAGCGCGGCCGCAGGCGCGCTGGCAGCCGCCGTGCCGATGGGCGCGGTGCACGCCGGGCGCCTGCTGACGCGCAGCGGCGCGGACGGCGCCGCTCCCTCCGGCTCAGGCGCACCCTCAGGTGGAGCAGCCGGTGGACCCACAGCTGGACCCGGCGCGCCGGGCGGTGCTGGGCCCTCCGGCTCCCCGGGAACCCCAGGCGCTGCGGGACCGACCTCGCCCGGTGCGGGCGGGGTCGGTCCCGCAGCGCCTGGGGTTCCCGGG
>NZ_JAAALM010000029.1 GCF_009906395.1 Kineococcus indalonis | reverse complement strand
CCCCCGGGGGCACCCGCCGCGACGGCCCCGCGGCCGTGGCCGAGCGGCCCCCGGTGGACGTGCGCACGCTGGTGGTGGCCGCCGGCGTCGTGGTCGTCTTCCTCCTGGCCGGCGCCCTGCTCCCCGACCGCCTGCAGGCGGGCGCGGACGCCGTCCTGGAGGTCGTCGTCGGCGACTTCGGCTGGGCCTTCGTGCTGGGCGCCACCGGCTTCGTGGTGCTGGCCCTGTTCCTGGCCCTCAGCCGCTTCGGGAGCATCCGCCTGGGCCGCGACGAGGACCGCCCCGAGCACTCGCGGGCCTCCTGGATCGCGATGATGTTCTCCGCCGGCATGGGCATCGGCCTGATCTTCTACGGCGTCACCGAGCCGGTCACCCACCTGACGACCGTCCCGCAGGCCGACGCCGCGCCCGGCTCGCAGGCCGCGGCCCGCGAGGCGATGAACTACTCCCTCTTCCACTGGGGCCTGCACCCCTGGGCGATCTACGCGGTCGTCGGCCTGGCCCTGGCCTACTCCAGCTACCGCAGGGAGCGCGCCGGCGGCTTCAGCGCCGCCTTCGCCCCGCTGCTGCGCGGGCGCCGCGCCCGCAGCGCCGCCCGCGTCATCGACGTCTTCGCGATCTTCGCGACCCTCTTCGGCTCCGCCGTCAGCCTGGGCCTGGGCGCCGCGCAGATGAACGGCGGGCTCACCGAGGTCTTCGGCGTGGAGAACTCCACGACCGTCAAGGTCGCGATCATCGCCGTCCTGACCGCGTGCTTCGTCGTCTCGGCGATCAGCGGCATCGAGCGCGGCATCAAGTGGCTCTCGAACGGCAACACGGTGCTCGCCCTGGTGCTGCTGTTCTTCGTCTTCGTCGCCGGCCCGACCGTCTTCATCCTGAACCTGGTGCCGGCCTCGGCCGGCGGCTACCTCGCCGCGCTGCCGCGCATGGCCACCCGCACCGGCGCCTTCGGCGGCACCGAGTGGCTGAGCGCCTGGACCCTCTTCTACTGGGCGTGGTGGGTGTCCTGGACGCCCTTCGTCGGCGCGTTCCTGGCGAAGATCTCCCGGGGGCGCACGATCCGCGAGTTCGTCGTGGGGGTCATGCTCGTGCCGACCCTGGTGAGCCTGGTGTGGTTCTCCGTCCTGGGCGGCACCGCCATCGACCTGCAGCGCGACGGCGTGGACATCGCCGGCATCGCCGCGCAGGAGTCGCAGCTGTTCACGCTGCTGCAGCAGTTCCCGTGGGCCGGCGCGACGTCCGTGCTCGTGGTGGTCCTCGTGGCGGTCTTCTTCGTCTCCGGCGCGGACGCCTCCAGCATCGTCATGGGCTCGCTGAGCTCCTACGGCGCCGACGAGCCGCGCAAGTGGCTGACCGCGCTGTGGGGCCTGCTCATGGGCCTGGTCGCCATCGTGCTCTTCTTCGCCGGCGGCCTGCAGGCCCTGCAGGACGTCACGATCATCGCCGCGGCCCCGTTCCTGGTGATCATGGTGTTCATGTGCGTGGCGCTGGTGAAGGACCTCGCCCGCGACCCGAAGGTGACCACGCCGCACCGGCGCTCCGGCGACCGCCGCGACCCGCGCGCCACGGCCGCGGACACGGGGTGGGAGCACCCGGCAGGCGCGGCCGCGCCGCCCGCGCCGCCGGCGCCGGGCGCCGGTGCCCCGGGCAGCCAGTCCACCGAGGACCACCGCCCCACCGCCAGCGGCCGCAGCTCGTCGTGGTCCTCCAGCGGCGCCGGCTCCCCGCGCAGCACCCGGGCCCACCACACCCGCATGACGAGGTCGCCGCCCAGCGGCCAGGCCCCCCCGCGCGGGCCGGGCACCTCCTCGCCCAGCTCGACCTCGACGCCGAGCTCCTCGCGCAGCTCGCGGTGCAGCGCCTCCTGCGGCGACTCGCCGGGCTCGACCTTGCCGCCGGGCAGCTCCCAGCGCCCGGCCAGCGCCGGGGGGGCGCTGCGCCGCGCGGCCAGCAGCACCGCGGGACGCTGCAGGTCGTCGACGATCGCGGCCCCGACCACGAGCCTCACGCGGCGCCCCCCTCCGTCGTGGCGCCCCGCGGCGCGGCGGTGTCCCCAGCGGTGCCGTCGGCGGTGCCGTCGGCGGTGTCCCCGGCGGTGCCGTCGGCGGGCAGGGGCCGGGCCCCGCGCGCGGCGAGCAGGTCGGTGAGCACCTGCACCTCGCTGCGCTGGCTGGTGGCGATGGCCCGCGCCAGCGAGCGCAGCTGCGGGTCGGCCACGCGCTCGGCGCCCGTCTCGGCCATCTCCAGGCCCCCCTCGTGGTGGCGCAGCACCAGCTGCAGGAAGTCGACCTCGAACACCTCCCCCGTCTCCGAGCCCAGCCGCGCCAGCTCGGCGGGGGTGGCCATGCCGGGCATGGTGCGGCCCCGCCCCTGCTGGCGCAGGTGCTCGGCGTGCCCGGGGGTGCCCTCCATCCAGGCCATGACCGGTGCCGAGCCGCGCAGCGGCACGCCCCACCGACCCAGCAGCGCCTGCATGCGCCCGACCTGGTTGCCCTGGGTGGAGGCGATGTCCACGGCGAGCTGGCGCACCTCCGGCGAGGGCGCGGTCTGGACGGCCTCGAAGGCCATGGCGACGGCCTGCTGGTGGTGGGTGCTCATGTCGCGGGCGAAGCCGACGTCAGCGGACTGCTCGCCCGGGGCGTCGGGCAGCGCCCGGCCGAGCAGCACGCCGGCCACCAGGGCGGCCAGCAGGGCGGCGACCAGCAGCAGCGCCCCGCGACCGGTCGCCGGGGCGGGGGACCTCACGAGCTCACCCGGTGGGGGTCCCCACGCCGTTGCTGCACAGCGCGCCCGGCTCGGGCGTCTGCGCGCCCTGCACGTACTCCTCCAGGAAGGCGCCGATGCGCCGGTCGGAGGCGTCCTGCACCGTCAGCTGGTGGTTCCAGGCGGACAGCACGATCGGCGAGGGCAGGCCCTCGTAGGGCGAGAGCACGGTGTAGTCGTCGCCCTCGACCGCCTCCTGCAGCTGCTGCACCTGCGCGGCGGGCAGGTCGGGCCGGTAGGTGATCCACACGGCGCCGTGCTCCATGCTGTGCACGGCGTTCTCGTTCGGCACCGGGGCGTCGTAGACGCCGCAGTTCAACCAGACGGGGTTGTGCTCACCACCGGCGGGCGGGTTCTCCGCGTACTGCACCGGTTCCTCGGTGTGCGCCCCGGCGGTGTACTGGAAGGTGCGCACGGCCTCCAGCGAGGGCGGGTCCGGCTGCGCGGCGACGACCGCGGCCACCCCCGCCCCGCCGGCGGCGACCAGCACCACCGGCACGGCGATCAGCGCCACCTTGCGCCGGCGCGCGCGGGCCCTCTCGGCGCGCTGCATCGCGGCCACGCGCGCCGCGCGGTCCTGCCGGCCGGTGTTCGCGGAGCCGGTCGGCTCGTCCTGCTCGTCGGGCATCGACTCCCTCTCCCCGTGGGCGCCCCTGCGGCGGCCCGTCCCCAGTCTGCAACGCCGGGCGGGGTGCGCGGGTTCGGCCCCGCGCCGCTGCGGGGTGCGTGATCTGCGCCACGGGCCGGCGCGGGGGGGTGCTCAGCCGTGCCGGGCGGCGCGGTCCGCCTCGCGGGCCCGGCGGGCCCGCTCGCCGTGGTCCAGGCGCGCGGTGGCGGTGAGGCGGTGGCGGGGGCTGGTGCGCCAGTACACGACGGCGACCCCGGCGGCGACGGCCAGCACGGTCAGTGCGACGACGAACTGCATCGGCCCAGCGTAGCCACGGCGCCCCGCGCCGTCAGCAGAGCGCGCGGGCGGGTGGGGGTGCCCGGGCGCGCGCGCCCTACCCTTCGGCCGTGGTCGACACGCACCCCGACGAGCCCGCCCTGCACGTCTCCGACGTCGACGCCCGCCTGAACCGGCTGCGCGCGGGCGTCCTGGGCGCCAACGACGGCGTGGTCTCCGTGGCCGGGGTGGTCCTGGGCGTCGTGGCGGCCACCGAGCACCCCGGCGCGCTGGCGGCCGCGGGCGTGGCCGCGCTGGTGGCCGGGGCGCTGTCGATGGGCACCGGGGAGTACGTCTCGGTGAGCACCCAGTCCGACACCCAGCGCGCGCTGCTGGCGAAGGAGCGCTGGGAGCTGGCGGAGATGCCCGAGCAGGAGCTGGCCGAGCTGGTGGCGATCTACGAGGCCAAGGGCCTGCGCCCCGAGCTGGCGCACCGGGTGGCCGTGGAGCTCACCGAGCACGACGCGCTGGCCGCGCACGCCGAGGCGGAGCTGGGGCTGGACCCCGAGGGGCTGACGAGCCCGTGGCAGGCGGCGCTGACCTCCACCGCGGCCTTCACCGTCGGCGGGCTGCTGCCGCTGCTGGCGGTGCTGCTGCCGCCCGAGCCGGCTCGGGTGCTGGTGTGCGTGGCGGCCGTCGTGGCCGCGCTCGTGCTCACCGGGGCGGTGAGCGCGCGCCTGGGCGGGGCGCCGGTGCCGCGGGCGGTGGCCCGCAACGTCGGCGGCGGCGTGCTCGCGATGGCCGTCACCCACGCCGTGGGCCACCTGGTCGGCGCGGCGCTATGACGGGCGGGCCCTGCCCGCGGGGAGGACCCGCCCGGTGCACCGGCGCCGGTCAGACGCCGAGCTCGATGTTCCCGCCGGGGATGGCCTCCAGCAGCGCCCGCGTGTACTCCTGCCGGGGGCTGCGGAAGACCTCGTCGGTGGTGGCGGCCTCCACCAGGCGGCCCTTCTGCATGACGACGACGTCGTCGGCGATCTGCCGCACCACCGCCAGGTCGTGGGTGATGAACAGGTACGTCAGCCCCAGCTCGGCCTGCAGGTCGTTGAGCAGGGTGAGGATCTGCCCCTGCACCAGCACGTCCAGGGCGCTGACGGCCTCGTCGCACACGACGACCTCGGGGTTCAGCGCCAGGGCGCGGGCGATGGCGACGCGCTGGCGCTGCCCGCCGGACAGCTCGTTGGGGTAGCGCCGGATCGTGCCCGCCGGCAGCGCGACCTTGTCCAGCAGGTCGCGCACGCGCGCCTCGCGGGACTTCGCGTCGCCGATGCCGTGCACCCGCAGCGGTTCCTCGATCGTGCGGTAGATGCTGAACGACGGGTCCAGGGAGCCGTAGGGGTTCTGGAAGATCGGCTGCACCCGGCGGCGGAAGTCGAAGCGCCGGCGGGCGTCGAGGGTGGTGATGTCGACGCCGTCGAAGCGCACCGTGCCGGAGGTGGCGGGCAGCAGGTTCAGCACCATCTGCGCCACGGTGGACTTGCCCGAGCCGGACTCGCCCACGACGGCGGTGGTGGTGCCGCGGCGCACGGCGAAGCTGACGCCGTCGACGGCGCGCAGCTTCTCCCCGCGCGGGCCGGAACCGCGGATGGTGAACACCTTCGTGAGGTCCTCGACCTCGATGACGTTCGCGGTCTGCTCCACCCCGACGTCGCTGCCGGCGACGGCGGCGGCGTGCGCCAGGCCGGCGTGCTCGGCGGCGGCGGCGGCGACCTGCTCGCGCTGCGAGGAGGAGCGCAGGCGCTGCGAGGCCAGCGAGGGCGCGGCGCGCACGAGGCGCTGGGTGTACGGGTGCTGGGGGTCCTGCAGGATCTGCAGGGCGGGGCCGGACTCGACGACCTGGCCCTTGTACATGACCACGAGGTGCTCGGCGCGCTCGGCGGCCAGGCCGAGGTCGTGGGTGATGAGCAGCACGGCCGTGCCCAGCTCGCGGGTCAGCCCGTCGAGGTGGTCGAGGATCTGGCGCTGCACGGTCACGTCCAGCGCGGAGGTCGGCTCGTCGGCGATGAGCAGGCGCGGGCGCGAGGCCAGGCCGATGGCGATGAGGGCGCGCTGGCGCATGCCGCCGGAGAACTCGTGCGGGTACTGCTTGGCGCGGCGGTCGGCGTCGGGCAGGCCGGCCTCGGCGAGCAGCTGCGCGGCGCGCTGCTTGGCGGCGCGGCCCTTGGCCAGGCCGTTGGCGGCCAGCGCCTCGCGCACCTGGAAGCCGATGGTCCACACCGGGTTCAGGTTGGACATCGGGTCCTGCGGGACCAGGCCGATGTGCTTGCCGCGCAGCTCGACGAACTCGCGCCGGGAGGCGTGGGCGATGTCGCGCCCGTCGAAGAGGACCTGCCCGCCCACGACCCGGCCGTTGCCGGGCAGCAGCCCGATGACGGCCTGGGCGGTGGTGGACTTGCCGGAGCCGGACTCGCCGACGATGGCCACCGTCTGCCCGGGGTAGACCGTGAGGTCCGCCCCGCGCACGGCGTGCACCGCGCGCCCGCCGGAGGTGAAGTCGACGTGCAGGCCGCGCACCTGCAGCAGCGGCTGGTCGGCGTCGGAGGCGGGCATCAGCGGGTCCGGCCCTTCGGGTCCAGGGCGTCGCGCAGGGCGTCGCCGAGCATGAGGAAGCTGAGCACGGTGACCGACAGGCCGATCGAGGGCCACAGCAGCACCCAGGGGTCGGTGCGCAGCGTGGTCTGCGCGCGGCTGATGTCGCCGCCCCAGGAGACGGTGCTGGGCGGCAGGCCGATGTTCAGGAAGGACAGGGTCGCCTCGGCGGCGATGAACGTGCCCAGCGAGATGGTCGCCACGACGATGACGGGGCCCAGGGCGTTGGGCACGACGTGGCGCAGCAGGACCTTCAGCTTGCCCAGGCCCAGCGAGGTGGCGGCGGTGACGTACTCGTTGGAGCGCACCTGCAGCACCGAGCCGCGCATGATGCGGGCCACCTGCGGCCAGCCGAAGACCGCCAGGGTGAGGGCGACGGTGAAGCTGTTCCGGGTGTCGAGCATCTGCATGAGGATGATGCCGCCGAGCAGCAGGGGCACGGCGAAGAAGATGTCGGCGAAGCGGCTGAGCACCGCGTCCAGCCAGCCGCCGAAGAAGCCGGCCAGGGCGCCGACGACGCCGCCGATGACCACGACGAGCGCGGTGGCGATGACGCCGACGCTCACCGAGGCGCGCGCGCCGTGGACCAGGCGCGAGTAGACGTCGGTGCCCTGCTGGGTGAAGCCCAGCGGGTGCCCCTCGGCGGGCCCCTGCAGCGAGCGCGTCAGGTCCGCGAAGCGGGGGTCCACCGAGGTGAACAGCGACGGGAACAGCGAGACGACGAGCAGCAGCAGGATGATCAGCGAGGAGACCAGGAACAGCGGGCGCCGGCGCAGCCGGCGCCAGGCGTCGGCCCACAGGCTGGTGGGCGGGGCCTGCTCGTCGACGGCGTCGACGGCGGCCAGCGGCGTCTCCTCCAGGGGGGCGACGTGGTGCTCCTGCCCGGGGCGCACGGCGGCGGTGGGGCGGTCAGGCATAGCGGATCCTCGGGTCCAGCACGGCGTAGAGCAGGTCCACGGCGAGGTTGGCGAGCAGGTAGACCATGACCAGGATGGTGACGACCGAGACGACCGTCGGCCCCTCGCCGCGGATGACCGACTGGTAGACGAGGTTGCCCACGCCCGGCACGTTGAAGATGCCCTCGGTGACGATCGCGCCGCCCATGAGGGCGCCCAGGTCAGTGCCCAGGAAGGTCACCACGGGGATGAGCGAGTTGCGCAGCACGTGGACCGTCATGACCCTCGGGCGCGACAGGCCCTTGGCGGTGGCGGTGCGCACGTGGTCGGCGCTGAGCCCCTCGGCCACCGAGTTGCGGGTCAGGCGCAGCACGTAGGCGAAGGACAGCGCGCCCAGCACGACGCCGGGCAGCAGCAGGTCGGTCAGCCCGGGGTCGGAGCCGACCGTGGGGTTGACCACCCCCCACTTCACGCCGAACAGGAACTGCGCGACGAAGCCGAGCACGAACACCGGGATGCCGATGACGACCAGGCTGAGCACCAGCACGGTGGAGTCGAACCAGCCGCCGCGGCGCAGGCCGGCGAGGAAGCCGAAGACGATGCCGAAGACCGCCTCGACGGCCAGCGCCACGAGCGCCAGCTTCACCGTCACCGGGAAGGCGTCGGCGATGAGGTCGATGACGGGGCGGCCGGTGAAGGACTGCCCGAAGTCCAGGCTGAGCGCGCCCTTGATGAAGAGCAGGTACTGCACGAGGAACGGCTCGTCGAGGTTGTACTGCTCGCGCAACCGGGCCGCGGTGGCCTCGTTGACGCCGCGGTCGCCGAAGAGGGCGGCGACGGGGTCGCCCGGGAGCAGGAACACGAGCGCGTAGATCAGCAGCGTCGCGCCGAAGAAGACGGGCACCATCTGCAGCAGACGGCGCCCCACGTACCAAGCCATGCGGGGCCTCCTCGGGGCGGGGCGCCGGCACGAGCGCCGCCCCGGTCGAGCGGTCGGGTGACCCGGCCGCTCGCGCGCACCGGGTGCTCCGGGGCGCCGCGCCGCGGCACCCCGGAGCAGCGGGTCAGGACTTCGTGATCTCGTAGTACAGCGGCTGGCTGTCCCACCCGAACCGGACGTTCTCGACGGTCTCCGCCGAGCCGCCGCTGACGTTCTGGTACCACAGGGAGATCGCGGGCAGGTCGCGGAACAGGATGGTCTGCGCCTGGTTCCACAGCGTGGCCGCCTGCGCGGCGTCGGTGGTGCTGGCGCCCTGCTGCAGCAGGGAGTCGAACTCCGGGTTGCTGTAGTCGCCGTCGTTCGAGCTGCCGCCGGTGGCGAAGTTCGGCGCGAGGAAGTTGTAGAGCGAGGGGTAGTCGCCCTGCCAGCCGGAGCGGAACGCCGTCTGGATGGAGCGGGCGTTGATCTCCGAGCGCAGCTGCGCGAAGGTCGCGTACGGGCGGCCCTCGGACTGGATGCCCAGCGTCTGGCGCAGGCCCGCGGTCACCGCGTCCACCCAGCCCTGGTGCGGGCCGTCGGCGTTGTAGGCGATGTCGACGCTGCCGGTGAAGGGCTCGATGGCCTCCGCCTGCGCCCACAGCTGCTTGGCCTGGTCGGGGTCGTAGTCCAGGACCTCGTTGCCCTCGATGGCGTCGGAGAAGCCGTCGAGGACCGGGGAGGTGTAGTCGCTGGCCGGGGTGCGGGTACCGGAGAAGATCTGCTCGCAGATCGTGGTCCGGTCGATCGCCAGGGAGATCGCGCGCCGGCGCAGCAGCCCGGCCTCGCCGGACATCCCCGGCATGTACTGCGGGATCGTGAAGGCCTGGAAGATCGCCGCCGGCATGTTGACCCCGCGCTCGCCCAGGTCGGACTCGAAGACGGTCAGCGCCGAGTCGGGGATCTGGTCCAGCACGTCCAGGTTGCCCGAGTTCAGGTCCGCGTAGGCGGCGTCCTGGCTCTCGTAGAAGACGAAGGCCAGGCCGGCGTTCTGCGCGGCGCGCGGGCCGTCGTAGGCGTCGTTGGGCACCAGGTCGATGCGCACGTTGTGCTGCCAGGCGCCCTGCTCGGCCAGCTTGTAGGGGCCGTTGCCGATCGGGTTCTCGCCGTAGGCGGCCATGTCGTCGTACGCGGAGGCGGGCAGCGGGTAGTACGCCGAGTAGCCCAGGCGCAGCGGGAAGTCGCCCTCGGGCTGGGTCAGGGCGACCGTGAAGGTGGTGTCGTCCACGACGACCAGGCCGGACATGGTCTGCGCGGTGGGCGGGTCGGCCTGGACGTCGGCGTAGCCGACGATCGGCTCGAAGAAGTAGGCCTGCAGCTGGTCGTTGGTGAGCAGCGCGGCGTAGTTCCAGGCGTCCACGAAGGACTGCGCCGTGACCGGGGTGCCGTCGGAGAAGGTCTGCCCGGAGCGGATGCGGATGGTGTAGTTCTGCGCGTCCGTGGTCTCGATGGACTCCGCGAGGTCGTTCTGCACGGAGCCGTCGGCCTCGTAGTAGCACAGGCCGGCGAAGACGTTCTGGACGATGCGGCCGCCGCCGACCTCGTTGGTGTCCGAGGGGAGCAGGGGGTTCTCCGGCTCGGTGCCGTTGGCGCTGACGACGGCACCGGCGCCGTCCCCGCCGCCCTCGCCGCCCTCGTCGTCGGACCCGCCGCACGCCGCCAGCAGGCTGCCGACGGCCGCGGCGCCGACGAGGCCCTTGAGGCCGTCGCGGCGGCTCAGCACGGGACCGCGGGAGACCAGGCCGACGCGGCGCACGGGGCCCCGCTCGTCGTCCTTCTCGAAGCTGCTCACGGTGGGACTCCTCCTAGCGGGCGTCTCTGCTTGGGCACGTTGCCCAGGTGCGGCGACTCCTGGCGAGCAGGATGTCCACCCCAGACGAACGGGCAGCACGTTAACACCCGTGGGCGCGGGCGGGGCGCGAAGCCCTCGCGACACCGCCCGCGTGCCCGCGGGCTCGGTACCAGTGTCACCCGAGCGCTGCCGTGCTGCACACCACGGGCCACCGGCGCTCGCCGCCCGTCACCGGAACGGCTCCGGCTCAGACGTTGAAGCGGAACTCCACGACGTCGCCGTCGGCCATGACGTAGTCCTTGCCCTCGATGCGCACCCTGCCCTGCGCCTTGGCCTCGGCCATCGAGCCGGCCGCGACGAGGTCCTCGAAGGAGACGACCTCGGCCTTGATGAAGCCGCGCTGGAAGTCGGTGTGGATCACCCCGGCCGCCTGCGGGGCGGTCCAGCCCTTGCGGATCGTCCAGGCGCGCGACTCCTTCGGGCCGGCGGTCAGGTAGGTCTGCAGGCCCAGCGCGGCGAAGCCGACGCGGGCCAGCTGGTTCAGGCCCGGCTCGTCCTGCCCCACCGAGGCCAGCAGCTCGGCGGCCTCGTCGGCGTCCAGCTCGGCCAGCTCCGACTCCAGCTTGGCGTCCAGGAAGACCGCCTCGGCCGGCGCGACCAGCGCGCGCAGCTCGTCCATGCGGGCGGCGTCGCCCAGCACCGTCTCGTCGACGTTGAAGACGTACAGGAACGGCTTGGTGGTCAGCAGGCCCAGCTCGCGCAGCTGCGCGACGTCCACGTCGTCCGCCGCGGTCGCCGCCGACAGGGGGCGGCCGGAGTCCAGCACGGCCTGCGCCGCCTGCGCCGCGCGCAGCACCGCCGGGTCGGCCTTCCTGCCCTTGACCTCCTTCTCCAGGCGCGGCACGGCGCGCTCCAGGGTCTGCAGGTCGGCCAGCACCAGCTCGGTGTGCACGGTCTCGATGTCGTCGGCGGGGTCCACCGCGCCGGCCACGTGCACGACGTCGGGGTCGGCGAAGGCCCGGGTCACCTGGCAGATGGCGTCCGCCTCGCGGATGTTGGCCAGGAACTTGTTGCCCAGCCCCTCGCCCTCGCTGGCGCCCTTGACGATGCCGGCGATGTCGACGAAGGAGACCGTGGCGGGCACGGTGCGCTCGCTGGAGAAGATGCGGGCCAGCTCGTCCAGGCGCGGGTCCGGCAGCGGCACCACCCCGACGTTGGGCTCGATCGTGGCGAACGGGTAGTTCGCCGCGAGCGCGTCGTTCTCGGTGAGCGCGTTGAACAGGGTGGACTTGCCGACGTTGGGCAGTCCGACGATGCCGATGGTGAGGGCCACGGGCACAGCAGCCTACCGCCGCCGCGGCCGGGGCCCGCCCGCAGCGGTCCCCGGCCGGCGCGGCCTCAGCCCGCGGCCCGCGCGAGGAAGCCGCGCAGCTCCCCCACGTCGGCGAAGGAGGTCAGCTGGGCGTCGGTGAACTGCACCCCGAACTCCGACTCCAGCGAGAACATGATGTTGATGTGCGCCAGCGAGTCCCAGCCGGGCACGTCCTGCGCCGTCGTGGAGCCGCTCAGCTGCAGCTGCTCGTCGCCGAGCACCTCGCGGAAGACGCGCAGCACGCGGCCGTCCACGCCGTCCTCGCCCAGCAGGTCACCGGTCGTCCCGCTCACTGGAGCACCTCCTCCTGCCGGCGCTGCGCCGGCACCTCGTCGTCGTCCTGCCCGGCGGCGCCCTGCTCGGCCGCCCCCTCGGCGCCCGCCCGCGGGCGCACGTCCACCTCCACCCGCACCAGGCCCGGGGTGCGCACCGGCTCGGGCACCGGGAGCACCCAGCCGGTGGAGCCCTCCCCGGCGCGCCCGTCCTCCTGCGGCGCGCGGGTGAAGCCCAGCCGCTCGTACAGGCCCGCGACCTGCCCGTTCTTGGCGGTGGGCACGTACGTGCCGCGCAGGCGGGTGCAGCCCAGCGCCCGCGCCTGCGCCACCAGCACCCCGAGCATCTCGTCCTCCAGGGTGCGGCCGATGACGCGGCAGCTCAGCAGCCAGCTGTCGACGTCCAGCTCGGGGCCCTCCGGACCCGGGACGCGGTGCGCCAGGAGCACGCCGACGACGCCGTGGTCGGCGAAGCGGTCGCTCAGCCGCACCACCTGCGCGTGCCAGTCGGGGTCGGCGGCGAACGCCTGCACGTCGGCCAGGGAGTGGCGGCGCGTCGTGAGGTTGAACTGGTTGGTCTTGCCCAGCAGCTGCGCCACCCGGGCGGTGTTGGCCTCCCCCAGCGGCGCCACGTGCGCCCGCATGCCCAGCCCGCGCAGGAAGTCCTCCAGGGAGCCGGCGGCCTCGCGCTGCCCGGCGGCCCGGGCCCGCGCCCGGTACTGCTCGGTGCGCGCGGCGTCCTCGGCGGTCAGCGCGTCGGTCTCGAAGAAGGGGTAGCGCGCCAGGGCGGCGACGTACCCGGCCGGCTCGGCCGGCAGCGGCACCACGTCCACGGCCGGGACCAGCTCGCGCACCGCCTCGCGCTCGGCGGGGTTGTCGTCCACGAAGACGAGCGCGTCCTCGCCGACGCCCAGGGCGGCCGCGATGGAGCGCACGGCCGTGGGCTTGTCCTGCCAGCTGGCCTCGAGGACGGCGACGTCGTCCAGGGAGAGGAGCATCTCGGGGTTCTCGGCGAACACCTGGCGCACCAGGTGCTCGTCGTTCTTGGAGCAGACCGCCAGCACCACGCCCTTGTCCTTCAGGGCCAGCACGTGGCGCTGGAAGGCGCTGAAGGCCTCCCCGGCGGGGCCGGCGCCCAGCGTGACGCCGTGCACGCCGACCTCGCCGAGCACCCCGCCCCACAGGGTGCCGTCCAGGTCCAGGACCAGGCACTTGCGCGAGGCGCCCAGCTGGGCGGCGATCACGGCGGCGGTGTGCCGGGCCAGCAGCGGCACGCAGGCCAGCGAGACGGCCTGCTTGGCGGCGTGCACGTAGCGCGGGTCGCTCCAGGTGCGCTTGCCGACGTCGGAGGCCAGCCGTTCGCAGTCCACCAGCGCCACGCCCCGCCCGGCCGGCGAGGCCGCCACCTCGCCGAGGCGCTCGGAGAAGCGGCGCAGCAGCGCCGAGCGCGAGCCGGGCACGCGCGCGGCCAGGTGGCCCATCGGCTCGTCCGGCGGCACGACGGCGCCGTGGTGCACGACGCGGGCGCCGAAGCGCTCGCGCGCCAGGTCCCACAGGGAGGTCCAGCGCTCCAGCTCGGCCTCGACGGCGGCGGCCGGGTCGGCCGGGGAGGGCGGCAGGTCCACCTCGGCGGCGTCCACGGCCAGCACCACCACGTCGGGGGCGAAGGCGTGCAGCCCGCTGGCGGGGTCGAGCAGCTCCTGGCGGTAGAGCCCGTAGCCGCACTCGTAGACCTCCACCTCCACGCCCGCGCGGGCGCAGGCCACCGGCAGCAGGCCCGTGAGCTGGGTGGTGGTGTAGCTGCCCAGGACGGCCACCCGCGCCCGGCGCGGGGCCGGCGCCAGCTCGGCGCGGTGGCGCTCCCACACGCGCGAGGCGGCGAGCCAGCCGGCGAAGTCCTCCCCCGCGTCGAGGGAGGCGAAGGCCCACTGCACGGCGCGGCGGGCGTCCCCCGCCGCGGACAGCGCTCGGGCGAGGTCCAGGCAGGCGCGCTGCGCGGGCACCTGCTGCGCGGAGACCACCGCCAGGGCCCGCGCCACCGGGTCCCGGGGCTCGTGCCCGTGCTGGTCGACGGCGTCCATCGTGTTCCCCCCGTGGTCGATCGGTGCCGATCGTCTCGATCGCGCGGCGGGCGGTGCCGGGACCGCTCCGGGGCCCCCGACCCCCGGGCCCGGCACCGCCGCCCCCGCAACTCTCTCGTAGCGTCACTGTAGTGGAGGGCCGCTGAGACGCAGCTGAAACCCGGTACCCGCGCGCGCCGCGGGGCGCACCCGCGCGGACCCCCGCGGCGACCGCCGGTGCCGGTCCGCGCACGCGGGGCGGACGGTCCCGCCGGCGGGGGCGCGAGAGCGCAGGGGGTGCGCCTCAGCTGCTCACGCAGAGCACGCTAGTGGGCACGGAACGTCCTGAGAAGGGTGGCGCGCGCACCACCCGGACGGAGCAGCGCGACGGGCGGCGGCGGGGCGCACGTCGTCGTGCGCGCCGCGGGGCGCGGGAGCGGGGCTCAGACCGGGGTGACCGGCAGGCTGCGGCGCTTGAGGTCGCGACGCAGGTCGGTGGGCAGCGAGAAGACGAGGTCCTCCTGCGCGGTGGTGACCTCCTCCACCGCCCCGTAGCCGCGCGCGGCCAGGTGCTCGACGACCTCGCGCACCAGCACCTCGGGCACCGAGGCCCCGGAGGTCACGCCCACGGTGGTGACGCCCTCGAACCAGGAGTCCTGGATCTCCGGGGCGCCGTCCACGCGGTGCGAGGCGCGCGCACCGGCGTCCAGGGCCACCTCCACCAGCCGCACCGAGTTGGAGGAGTTCGCCGAGCCCACCACGATCACCAGGTCCGACTCGGCGGCGATCTTCTTCACGGCCACCTGGCGGTTCTGGGTGGCGTAGCAGATGTCGTCGCTGGGCGGGTCGGCCAGGTGGGGGAAGCGCTCGCGCAGCCGGCGCACCGTCTCCATGGTCTCGTCCACGCTCAGCGTCGTCTGCGAGAGCCAGACGAGGTTCTCGGGGTCGCGCACCTGCACCTCGTCGGCCGCCTCGGGGCTGTCGACGACCGTGATGTGCTCGGGGGCCTCCCCCGCCGTGCCCTCGACCTCCTCGTGCCCGTGGTGGCCGATGAGCAGGATCTGCGCGTCGCGCTCGGCGAAGCGCACGGCCTCGCGGTGCACCTTGGTCACCAGCGGGCAGGTGGCGTCGATGGTGCGCAGCGAGCGGGCCGCGGCCTCCTCGCGCACCGCGGGGCTGACGCCGTGCGCGGAGAAGACCACGTGGGCGCCCTCGGGCACCTCGGAGGTCTCCTGCACGAAGACCGCGCCGCGCTCGGCCAGCGTCCGCACGACGTGCTTGTTGTGCACGATCTCCTTGCGGACGTAGACGGGGGCGCCGTACAGCTCCAGCGCCTTCTCCACCGCCTCCACGGCGCGGTCCACGCCGGCGCAGTACCCGCGCGGGGCGGCCAGCAGCACGCGCTTGCCGCCGTCCCAGGCGGCGCGCTCGGCGGCACCGGCCAGCACCGCGGAGTCGGCGCAGTCGTCGGCGGCGGTCGCGGGGGCGTCCAGGGGGGTCTGCGTCACGCCCCCATGGTAAGTGGCCCCCGCGACGCCGCGGCCGGGCGCGGGCTGCGGGCAGGATGGGCGCGTGCCCGCGCAGACCCCCGCCGCCGAGCCGCCGCGCCGACCCGCCACCGCCTCGGAGACCACCGCGGAGAACCCCTGGCCGGTGCGGCTGCTGGCCGCCAAGATCGACGCCTACGTGGCGCGGATGCCGTGGACGTGGGTGGAGGGGCAGGTCGTGCAGGTCAGCGACCGCCCCGGCACGCAGGTGGTCTTCGTCACCCTGCGCGACGCCGACACGGACATGTCGCTGCCCCTGACCCTGACCCGCCGGGTCCTGGCGCGGCTGCGCGACGTGCTGCCCGAGGGCCTGCGGCACGGCGCGCGCGTGGTGGTGCGCGCCCGGCCGGAGTTCTACGCCAAGCGCGGCAGCTTCAGCCTGGCCGTCGACGACGTGCGCCCCGTGGGCGTGGGCGAGCTGCTGGCCCGCCTGGAGCACCTCAAGCGGGTGCTGGCCGCCGAGGGGCTCTTCGACGCCGGGCGCAAGCGGCCGCTGCCCTTCCTGCCGCGCGCGGTGGGCCTGGTGTGCGGGCGCGCCAGCGCCGCCGAGCGCGACGTGGTGGACAACGCCCGGCTGCGCTGGCCGGCGGTGCGCTTCGAGGTGCGCGAGGTCGCCGTGCAGGGCCCGGCGGCGGTGACGGAGGTGGCCGCGGCGGTGCGCGAGCTCGACGCCCTGGCGGAGGTCGACGTCGTCGTGGTCGCCCGCGGCGGCGGCAGCGTGGAGGACCTGCTGCCCTTCAGCAACGAGGCGCTGGTGCGGGCGGTGGCCGGCGCGCGCACCCCGGTGGTCTCCGCGATCGGGCACGAGGTGGACAACCCGCTGCTGGACCTGGTCGCCGACGTGCGCGCCTCCACGCCCACCGACGCCGCCCGCCTGGTGGTGCCGGACGTGGCCGAGCAGCTGGCGGTCGTGGAGCAGCTGCGCGGGCGGGCGCTGCGGGTGCTGGCCGCGCGCGTGGAGCGGGAGGCCTCCGAGCTGGCGGCGCTGACCACCCGCCCGGTGCTGGCCCGCCCGCGCGTGCTGGTGGACGGACCGGCGGCCGAGGTGGAGCGGCTGCGCGGGCGGGCGCACCGGGCGCTGGCGGCCCGCCTGGAGCGCGGCGCGGTGGAGGTGGAGCACCTGAGCACCAGCGTGCGGGCCCTCTCGCCGCGCTCGACGCTGCTGCGCGGCTACGCCGTGGTGCAGGCCGTGGGCGCGGACGGGTGCGCGCGGGTGGTGCGCGAGCCGGCGGACGCGCCGGCGGGCGCGGCGCTGCGGGTGCGGCTGGCCGACGGCGAGCTGGCCGCGCGCGCCGGGTGAGGCCGCGCGCCTAGGGTGGCGCCCCGTGCCCAGGAAGTCCCAGACTCGGACCGAGCCCCAGACCGAGCCGCAGACCCAGACCGAGCCGGGGGCGAGCGCCCTGCCCGCGGACGTCGCCGCCCTGGGCTACGAGGAGGCCCGCGACGAGCTGGCCGAGGTGGTGCGCCGGCTGGAGGCCGGCGGCACCGGCCTGGAGGAGTCGCTGGCGCTGTGGGAGCGCGGGGAGGCGCTGGCCGAGGCGTGCCGCCGCCGGCTGGAGGGCGCGCGCGCCCGCCTGGACGCCGCGCGCCCGGCCGACGAGCAGGAGCAGGGGTAGGGGT
>NZ_JAAALM010000299.1 GCF_009906395.1 Kineococcus indalonis | reverse complement strand
CCACGAGCCCCGCAGCCCTGTGGCGCGCCTGGCGCCCCCACGCGCCCGCCGACCTGCGCGCCTCCCTGGTGGTCTTCCTCGTCGCCCTGCCGCTGTGCGCGGGCGTCGCCGTGGCCTCCGGGGTGCCCGTGGAGCACGGCCTGGTCACCGGCATCGTCGGCGGCCTGCTGGTGGGCGCCCTGCCCGGCAGCGCCCTGCAGGTCTCCGGCCCGGCGGCCGGCCTGACCGTCCTCGTCGCCGACATCGTCGAGGCGCACGGCCTGCGCGCCCTGGGCGCCGTCGTCCTGCTCGCCGGCCTGGTCCAGGTCGGCCTGGGCCTGGCCCGGCTGGGCCGCTGGTTCCGCGCCGTGTCGACCTCCGTGGTCCAGGGCATGCTCGCCGGCATCGGCCTGACCCTGCTGCTGGGGCAGGTGTACCTGCTCGCCGACGCGACGTCGCACGGCCGCCCGCTGGCCAACGCCGCCGGCCTGCCCGCCGCCGCGCTCGACGCGCTCACCTCCGCGGCCGGGGCCACCGCCCTCGCCGTCGGCGTCGGCGCGCTGCTCGTGCTGCGCCTGTGGAAGCACGCCCCCGGCGCGCTGCGCGCCGTGCCGGCCCCCCTGGCCGCCGTGCTGCTCTCCAGCGCCGCGGTCGCCGTCCTGGGCCTGGACGTGCACCGCGTGCAGGTCGGCGCGCTGGTGGACGTCGTCCAGCCCCTGCTGCCCTCCGCGGTGCAGGGCCTGTCGCTGCCCGCGGTGCTCGGCTCGGCCGTCACCCTGGCCCTGATCGCCAGCGCCGAGTCGATGTTCTCGGCCGCCGCGATCGACCGCATGCACACCGGTGAGCGCACCCACTACGACCGCGAGCTCGTCGCGCAGGGCGTGGGCAACACCGTGTGCGGCCTGCTGGGCGCGCTGCCCATGACCGCCGTCATCGTGCGCAGCTCCGCCAACGTGCACGCCGGCGCCCGCACCCGCGCCTCCGCCGTCCTGCACGGCGGCTGGCTGCTCGTCTTCGCCGTCGCCGTCCCGGCCCTGCTGGGCGCGGTGCCGATGGCCGCGCTGGCCGCCGTGCTGGTGCAGGCCGGCTGGAAGCTCGTCACCGGCGTGAAGGTGCGCGCCCTGTGGGCCGAGTCGCGCAGCGAGGTGCTCATCACGGTGAGCACCGTGGTGGCGGTGCTGTGCCTGAACCTGCTGGAGGGCGTGGCGATCGGCCTGGTCCTGGCGCTGGTCAAGGCCGCCGCGCAGGCCACCACCCTGCGCGCCCACGTGCGCGAGGACGGCGAGGACGTCCACCTGCACGTGGAGGGCTCGGCGACCTTCGTGCGCCTGCCCCAGCTGAACGACACGCTGGAGTCCCTGCCCGCCGGGCGCCGGCTGCACCTGCACGTGCCCGAGCCGCACCGCCTGGACCGGGCCTGCCGCGAGGCGCTGCACAGCTTCGTGCAGCAGCGCGGCGCGCGCGGCGAGAGCGTGCTGGTGCACGGCCTCGCCTGAGCGCCCCCGTCCCGGCCGCGCGCCGGTCGCCCCCTGCGGGCGGCCGGCGCGTCGTGCGTGCCGGGGACGCCGCGGGGGCCGCGGGTGCCCCGCGCGGCCCTCAGCCGGCGGCGAGCAGCCGCCGGGCCAGGTGCACGTCGGTGATGACCGAGGAGAGCATCCCCGAGCGCAGCAGGGCGTGCACGGCGCGGGTCTTGCCCCGGCCCCCGGCGACGCCGACGACGTCGGGCACCGCCCGCAGCTGCTCCTCGGTCAGCGCGACGCGGCGCTCGTCCAGCGCGCGGATGCGGCGGCCCTCGCCGTCCACGAGCAGCCCGCCGGTCTCGCCCACCACCCCCGCCGCCGCCAGGCGCCGCGTCTCCTCCGGCCCGATCAGCGCCGGGACCTGCGACAGCTCCGGGGTCCACCCCCCGATGGCGACCACCGCGGTGGTCACCCGCGAGCACGCCGCCAGGGTGGAGCGGATGGCGCCGGCGGACAGCAGGGCGCGCGCCGTGCGCGCGTCGGGCACCACCATCGGGGCGAACAGGGGGTGCACGCGCCCGCCGTTGTGCTCGCTGACGGCCCGGGCGACGTCGGAGCCGGTGTCGCCGACGGCGCCGCCCATCCCGGTGATCTGCACGACGTCGCACGGCGCCAGGCCGGCGAGGTGGACCGCCATCCGGCGCAGGGTGCGCCCGCAGTCCACCCCGAGCAGGTCCTCGGCGCCGACGACCTCGCGCAGCAGCTCCGCGGCGACCTGCCCCAGCGCCTCGCGCACGCCGACGCCGTCGGCGGTCTGCACCGCCAGGGCGCGGCGCAGGCCGTAGCGCAGCCGCAGCCGCTCGGAGACCTCGTAGTCGATGCCCGCCGGGGCGCGCACCTCCACGTGGACGACGCCCATCGCCCGCGCGGCCTGCAGCACCCGGCCCACCTTGAACCGCGAGAGCCCGCGCTCGCGGGCGATGTCGACGCGCGAGACGCCGTCGACGTGGTGCCGCCGCGCGATGGCGACGAGCTCGGCCAGCTCCTCCGGTCCCACGTGCTCATGTGAGCAGCACGGTTGACGGGTGTGCAAGGCCGTTCCCAGCATTCCTCCGTCACGGACGCGACGGAGCGGGGAGCGACGAGCACATGAGCACCGACCAGACGACGACCGGCCCGGCGGGCACCGGGCCTGCGAGCACCGAGCCGGCGGACGCCGACGTGGACCTCAGCTTCCGGCTCGACGGGCGCGTCGCCCTGATCACCGGCGGCGCCTCCGGCATCGGCAGCGCCATCGCCGGCGTCTTCGCCGAGCGCGGAGCGCGGGTGGTCGTCGTCGACCTCGACGGCCCGGCCGCCGAGCGCCGCGCCGCCGAGCTGGGCGGCGGCGCGCTGGGCCTGGCCGGCGACGTCTCCGACCCCGGCGCCACCGCCTCCTTCGCCGCGCGGGCGCTGGAGGCCACCGGCGGGATCGACGTGCTCGTCACCTGCGCCGGGATCGTGGACCTGGCGCCCGCGGAGGAGCTGGAGCCCGCGGCGTTCACCCGCACCCTCGCCATCAACCTCACGGGCACCTTCCTCACCGCGCGCGAGGTGGGGCGCGGCATGCTCGAGCGCGGGCGCGGCAAGGTCATCACCATGGCCTCCCAGGCCGCCTCCGTGGCCCTGGACGGGCACGCCGCGTACTGCGCCTCCAAGGCCGGGGTGGTCGGGCTGACCCGCGTGCTCGCCTCCGAGTGGGCCGGGCGCGGCGTGACCGCCAACTCGATCTCACCGACCGTGGTGCTCACCGACCTGGGCCGCAAGGCCTGGAGCGGACCGAAGGGCGAGGCCGCCAGGGCGGCGATCCCCACCGGCCGCTTCGCCCTGCCGCGCGAGATCGCCGGCGCCGCGCTGTTCCTGGCCTCGGGGGCCTCGGACATGGTCAACGGCACCGACCTGGTCGTCGACGGCGGCTACACGATCCGCTGACGGCGCACCCGCCCGGAACCGCCGGGACCCACCGAGGACGTCCGAGGACGTCCGAGGACGTCCGAGACCGACGAGAGCGAGGAGCACCAGCGTGAGCACCGCCGAGCTCGCCACCACCGGGGACGTCGCCCTGGAGTGCCGCGACCTGCGCAAGTCCTTCGGCGGCGTGCCCGTCCTCAAGGGCGTCTCGCTCGCCCTGCGGCCGGGCACCGTCACCGCCCTGGCCGGCGAGAACGGCGCCGGCAAGTCGACGGTGATGAAGATCGCCTCCGGCCAGTACCGCGCCGACGAGGGCGAGGTGCGCGTGCGCGGCGAGCACCTGCCCGCCGGGGACATCCGCGCCGCGCACCGCCACGGGGTGGCGATCGTGCCGCAGGAGCTGGCCTCGATCGCGCACATGACCGTCTACGAGAACCTCTTCGTCGGCCGCGAGCTGAAGAACCGCCTGGGGGTGCTGGACCGTCGCGCCATGGCCGCGCGCACCGCGGAGATGCTGCGCGAGTTCGAGGTCGACATCGACCCCGGCGCGCGGATGGGCACGCTGCCGGTCGGCCTGCAGCAGATCGTCGAGATCGTGAAGAACTCCAGCCGCGGCGCGCGCGTGCTGCTGCTCGACGAGCCCAGCTCGGCGATCTCCGAGCGCGAGGTCGAGGGGCTGTACCGGGTCGTGCGGCGGCTGCGCGACTCCGGGGTGGCCATGGTGTTCACCACCCACAAGATGGCCGAGATGCGCGCCATCGCCGACCGCGTCGTGGTGCTGCGCGACGGCGGCCTGGTCCTGGACGCGTCGATGCAGGAGGTCTCCGACGACGACATCGTCACCGCGATGATCGGCCGCGAGCTGGAGGACCTCTTCCCGGCGCTGCACACGGTGCCCGCCGACGCCGAGGTCGTGCTGCGCGTGGAGGACCTGCAGGTGGTCGGCGCCTCGGCGCCGGTGAGCCTGCAGGTGCGCCGCGGGGAGGTCCTCGGCCTGGCCGGCCTCGTCGGGGCCGGGCGCACGGAACTGCTCGAGGGCGTCTTCGGGGTGCGCGCCACCAGCGCCGGGCGCATCGCCGTCGCCGGGCGCCCGGTGCGCCGGCGCTCCCCCGCGGCGGCCATCACCGCCGGCATGGCGCTGGTGCCCGAGGACCGCAAGCACGCCGGCGCCGTCATGGGCCTGTCCGTGCTGGACAACGGCACCCTGCCGCGGCTGGGGAGGTTCAGCGTCGCCGGCTGGCTGCGCCAGCGCGCCCGCTCGCAGGACGTCGGCGAGGCGATGCGCTCGGTGCGCCTGAAGAGCCGCGGGCTCTCCCAGGAGGTCGGCACCCTCTCCGGCGGCAACCAGCAGAAGGTCGTGCTGGCCCGCTGGCTGACGCAGCACGTGGACGTCCTGCTGCTCGACGAGCCCACGCGCGGCGTCGACGTCGGCGCCCGCTCCGAGATCTACCGCATCATCACCGAGCTCGCCGCGGCGGGCATGGCCGTCGTCATGGCCTCCTCCGACATGACCGAGGTCCTCGGCCTGGCGCACCGCGCGCTCGTCATGCGCGACGGCGCCGTCGTCGCCGAGCTGGACCGCCCCGCGCTGGAGCACCCGGACGTGCAGGAGGTCATCTTCCGCGCCGGCTCCGGGCTCGACG
>NZ_JAAALM010000298.1 GCF_009906395.1 Kineococcus indalonis | reverse complement strand
TGATTCCGCTGCGTGTTTTCCATGACCCTGTCGCACCACCTGTCAACGACCCGGCGTGAGGAGGAGCGCACGTTCCGCACCCGCCGGACCCCGCACGCGCCGGACCCCGCACGCGCCGGACCCCGCACGCGCCGGACCCCGCACGCGCGAACGCCCGGCCGCGGACCGTCCCGCGGTGGCGGGACGGGTGCGGCCGGGCGTTCGCGCTGCGGGGGGCGGGTGCCCTCAGCGCCTCAGAGCTCGGTGCCGATCTCGTCGGCGATGCGCCGGCCGATCTCCAGGGAGGCGGTGGCCGCCGGGGAGGGCGCGTTGAGGACGTGGACCTGGCGGATGCCGCGCTCGAAGTAGAAGTCGTCGACGAGGGCGCCGCTGCGGTGCAGGGCCTGGGCGCGCACGCCGGCGTGGGTGGGCACGAGCGCGTCGTCGGCGAGCGCGGGCACGAGCTCGCGCAGGCTGGCGAGGAAGCGCGCGCGCGAGGCGGAGCGCAGGACCTCGTCGATGCCGGTCCTCCAGTAGCGCATGCCGAGCTTCCAGGTGCCGGGCCAGCGGAAGGTGTCGAGCAGGTCGCCGACGGAGACGTCGCCCCAGGTGTAGCCCTCGCGCTTGAGGGCGAGGACGGCGTTGGGGCCGGCGTGCACGCCCCCGCCGATCATCTTCGTCAGGTGCACGCCCAGGAACGGCAGCGTGGGGTCGGGCACCGGGTAGATGAGGCCCTGGACGAGGTGGGACTGCTGCGGGGTGAGCTCGAAGTACTCCCCGCGGAACGGCACGATGCGCACCTCGGGCTCCAGGCCGGCGAGGCGGGCGACGCGGTCGGAGTGCAGGCCGGTGCAGTTGACGAACACGTCACCGGTGACCTCGCCGGTGGTGGTCTGCACGGTGACGGAGCGGAAGGTGGAGGAGATCCCGACGATCTCGGAGTCGAAGCGGATCTCGCCGCCGTCCTTCTCCACGAGCTGGGCCAGGGTGTCGGACACGCCGCGGTAGTCGACGATGCCGGTGCTCTCCACGCGCAGGGCGGCCACGCAGGAGACGTGCGGCTCGAACTCGCGGGCCTCCTCGGGGGAGATCATCCGCACGGGGACGCCGTTGGCCAGGCCGCGCTCGAGCAGGCGGCGCAGCGCCGGGACCTGCTGGGGCGTGGTGGCGACGACGAGCTTGCCGCAGATGTCGACGGCGACGCCGTGCTCCTCGGCGAACTCGCGCATGGAGCGGGCCCCGGCGGTGCCGAGCTGGGCCTTCAGGCTGCCGGGCGCGTAGTACAGGCCCGAGTGGATGACGCCGGAGTTGTTGCCGGTCTGGTGCTCGGCGACCCGGCCCTCCTTCTCCAGGACGGTGACCCGGTGCCCGCGCGAGCTGAGCGCCCAGGCCGTCGACAGGCCGACGATCCCGGCGCCCGCGACGACGACGTGGCTGGCCATGCGTGTTCCTCCCCCTGTTGCTGCGGTGCTGTGCGTGTTGCTGCGGTGCTGTGCGTGCTCCCGCGGCGCTCGGGCGCGCGGGACCCCCGCAGGAGTGTCGCGCACGGAGCGGGCAGGCGGCGACCAGCCGGGCGGATCGCTGCTCCGCACCGGGGGTGCGGCGCCTGCGCGCGACGACCCAATCACGCTCAGTAGTGGACCGGGCGGGGCCGGGACTGGACTGGACCGGCGGGGTGGCGGCGCTCAGCGCTCGGCGCGGCGCAGGACCCGCCCGGCCAGCAGGGAGGGCAGCGAGGCGCGCTGGAAGGCGCGCGCCGCGCCGGTGAGCGCCTCGCGCTCGTCGCCGGCGAGCCGCAGCGAGGCCGCGGCGACGTTGAACTCCAGCTGCTGCACGCTGGAGGCGCCCGGGATCACCACCACCCGCGGGTGCGAGAGCAGCCACGCCAGCGCCACCTGCGCCGGGGCGGCGTCGTGGGCGGCGGCCACCTCGCGCAGCAGCCCCAGCAGCGGCGCCAGGCGGCGCAGGTTGTCCACGCTGAACAGCGGGTTCGCCGCGCGCACCCCGCCGGGGCGGTGGTGCTCGTCGTAGCGGCCCCCCAGCAGGCCCTGCGCCAGCGGGCTCCAGGCGATCACCAGGCGCCCCTCGCGCTCGGCGAAGGGCACCAGGTCCTCCAGCGGGCCGGGCACCGCCAGGGAGAACTGCACCTGGTCGCTGACCACCGGCCGGCCCAGCGCCTGATCGGCGCGGCGCCAGCGCTGCAGGGAGTAGTTCGACACGCCCACCGCACCGATGCGGCCGGCGTCCAGCAGCTGGCGCATCCCGCGCATCGTCACGGCGTCCGGCACCACCGGGTTCGCCTGGTGCACCTGGTACAGCGGGATGCGCTGCAGCTGCAGGCGCCGCGCGCTGCCGGCCGCCCGGCGCCGCACGACCGGCGGGAACGGCGCGATCGGGAACAGCTTGGAGGCCACGACCACCTCGGAGCGGTGCCCGCCCAGCGCGTCGGCGAGGATCCGCTCGCTGGCGCCGAAGCCGTACACCTCCGCGGTGTCGAAGAGGGTCACGCCCAGCTCCAGCGCCCGGTGCACGATCGAGCGCGCGGTCGTGGAGACGTAGCCCTCCCCGTAGCCCCACTCGCGCGAGCCGAACTGCCACGTGCCCAGCCCGACCCGGCTCACCGGGGCCAGGCCCTCCACCTGCAGGTGCTCCACGCGCCCAGTGGACCCGGTAGGCGCGGGGCGCGCCAGCCGGGCGCGGGGGGGCTCAGCGCAGCGGGGAGGCGCTGAGCGCGCCGCGGGCGTGCCGCTTGCGCGCGGCGACCGCCTCGTCGGCGCGGCGCAGCAGCTCCTCGAAGCCGTCGCCGGGGCCGTGCGCGACGGCCACCCCGACGCTGGCGGCGATGGAGACCTGCACCCCGTCCAGGCCCAGCGGGTCGGCGACGGCGCGGGCCAGCCGGCCGGCGACCTGCTGGGCGCGCTCCTGCGCGCGCTCGGGGTCCAGGCCGGTGAGCGCCACGAGGAACGCGTCGCCGCCCAGGCGCGCGGCCACCGCCCCGGCGGGCAGCTGCGCGCGCAGCCGCTGCGCCACCCGCACCAGCAGCTCGTCACCGGCGGCGTGGCCGAAGCGGTCGTTGACGGCCCGGAAGCCGTCCAGGTCGCACAGCAGCAGGGCCACGGCCCCGCGCCCGTCGAGGGCCGCGGCGGTGCGCTCCTGCAGGCCCCGGCGGTCCGGCAGCCCCGTCAGGGCGTCGGTGCGCGCCAGGTCCTCGATGCGGCGCTGGTAGGCGCGGGTGCGGTCGCGCTCCACCTCCAGCGCCCGCAGGGCCTCCACCCGGGCGGTGACGTCGTCCTGCAGGCCGACGTACTGCACGACGCGGCCGTGCTCGTCGCGCACCGGCGCCAGGCGGATCTCGTTCCACCACGGGGTGCGCTCGGGACCGCGGTGGTTGAGCAGCACCCCGCGCCACTCCCGGCCGGCGGCGATGGCCGCGCGGATCGCGGACACGGCGGCGGGGTCGGTGTCCGGGCCCTGCAGGAACCGGCAGTTGCGGCCCAGCGCCTCCTCGGCGCGCAGGCCCGAGAGCTGCTCGAAGGCGGCGTTGACGTACACCAGCGGCTGGTCGGGGCGGGTCACGTCGGAGATCGTCACGCCGTGCGAGGTGGTGCCCAGCACGCGGTGCACGATCCGGCCGACGGCGCTGGCGTCCTCGGCGGCCGCGCCCAGCGCCGCGGGCTCCCCGCCGGCCGCGGCGGCGACCGGCCCGGCGGACCCGGCCAAGGGGGCCGAGGGGGCCGGGTGGGCGACGGTGCGCGGGGCCACCCGCGAGAGCAGCGAGTGCGCGGCCGCCACCACGGTGGAGCGCCGGTACGTCAGGGCGTACTCGAAGGTGCGCTCGGCGTCCGGGCCGGCGTCGCCGAGGTCGCGCGCCAGCAGCGCCACGGAGAAGTGCGGGCCGAGCACGACGACGTCCCACTCCCCGCGCACCGCGTCGTCCGGCGCGAGGGCCGCGCCGCGCAGGCCGGGCAGCGGCTCGGCGGGCAGGCCCTCGCCCAGCGCGCAGGCGAAGCCCACCCGCTCCACCAGGTCGCGGTAGCGGCTGCTGGTGAGGGGCGTGAAGTGCCGGGCCTCCTGGAACGTGGAGGCCACCACGCAGGTGGGGCCGATGCGCAGCGCCTCGCGCTCCAGCTGCTTGGACAGCTCGATGAGCAGCGACTTCGGCGAGCGCCGCAGCGGCGTGCCGGCGGGCAGCAGCGCGAACGGCGAGGAGGCGGCGAAGTGCCCCAGCTCGGGCGGGGCGGGCAGGCGCAGCTCGCCGGTGGGCAGGCCGGGCACGGGCGCCGGGCCGGGGCGGCCGAACATCCAGCCCTGCCCCAGGTGGGCGCCCAGGGCGCGGGCCATGCGCAGGTGCCGCTCGTCCTCGATGCCCTCGGCCAGCACCGTGGCGCCGCTGGCCTCGGCGTACGCGTTGACCGCGTTCATGATCTCGGCGACGTCGGCGCCGGGGCGGTCCTGCACCAGGCGCAGGTCGAGCTTGACCACGTCCGGCTGCAGCAGCGGCATGAACGCCAGCGACATCACGTCCGCGCCGACGTCGTCCAGCGCGACGCCCCAGCCGAGCTCGCGCACGCGGGCGACGGTGCGCAGCAGCTCCGCGGGGCGCGCGGCCAGGGCGCGCTCGGTGATCTCCACGACGACGCGCAGCTCGCCGGGGGCCTCCTGCGCCAGGGCGAGCAGCTCCTCCAGCGGGGCGCTGTCGAGGACCTCCGGCTCGACGTTGACGAACAGGGTCAGCGGCGCCAGCAGCCCGGAGTCGAGGGCGCCGCGGAAGGCCGCGGCGCGGCAGGCGTGGTCCAGCTCGGCGAGCAGGCCCTCGGCGCGCGCGGCCGCGAACAGCCGGTCGGGGCGCTCCAGCGGGCCGACCGGGCCGCGCGCGAGGGCCTCGTAGGCGACCACGGCGCCGGTGTCGAGGTCGACGATGGGCTGGAAGACGCTGCGCACGCCCCGCGCGCGCAGCACGTCACCGACCAGCGCACCCGCCTGCCCGTCGCCCGCCTGCCCGTCGCCCGCCTGCACGTCGCGGACCTGCACGCCGTCCCCCTGCACCTCGCCCTCCTGCGTCACCCGCAGGAGGGCGAGGTGCAGGGGGACGGCGTGCAGGTCCGCGACGTGCAGGCGGGCG
>NZ_JAAALM010000297.1 GCF_009906395.1 Kineococcus indalonis | reverse complement strand
GCCGGGCCGGGGACCGCCGCACCGGGCACCGCGGCCGCGCCGCCGGCGCCGAACCGGCCGGCGATCCTGCGCGCGATGGGCTGCACGTCGCCGGGGAGCTTGCCGATGGCCTTCTGCAGCACCCTGCGCAGCAGGGGGCGCACGAGTTTCCGCAGGACCGCGAGGACCGGCCCCAGCGGCAGCACCTTGCCGACGGCGCGGACACCGGCCTTAACGACCCGGCCCACGCCCTTGACGACCTTCTTGACCTTGCTGACGAGCTTGCCGAGGAACTCCTCGCGGGCGTCGACGGGGCTGCCCGGCTGCGCAGTCCCCGGCCCGGGCCGGCCGGTGACGGCGTCGATCTCCGCCTCGGTGACGGTGTCCGCGCCGCGTTCGGCGAAAGCGGCCTCCAGATCCCCCAGCAGGCGCTCCGCGCCGGCCGCGGCGACCTCCAGCCACTGCTCGGCCTCCGCCTCCGCCCGGGAGAGCACCTCCTCCTCCTGCCCCCAGCTCGCGCCGGCCGCGCGCAGGTGGCGGGCGGCGGCCTCGTCGGTGAGGGCCTGCAGCGCCTCGTCGAACTCCTCGTCCTCCAGCTCGTCGCGCAGCTGCGCCAGCGCCTCCGCCTCCACGTCCGCCTCCTCCAGGGAGGCCAGGGCCTCGGAGAAGGGGGTGCTCAGCGTCCAGGCGGCCGGTGCGGCGGGCGCGGCCTCCGCGGTCAGCGACGCCGCGGCGAAGGGGCTCGTCGCCGTCTGCGTCGCCGGTCCCGGTGACCCGTCTCCCGCCGGCGGCGGCCACGCGAACGTCTCACCGATGCTCATGGGTGCCTCCCGGGTGACGGCCCGACGGTAGGCGCCGCCCGTCATCGCGACCGTCTCCGTGCCGTCACACCTCCCGTCGCCGCAGCGTCACGACCCCCGTGACGGCGGGACGCCGGGACGCCCCGTCGTCCCGGGTCCCCCGCCCAGCGGGCGGCCCGCGGCCAGGTCCGCCAGCCAGGTGCCGACCACCGCCGCGGCCCCCTCCGCAGAACCCGTGACGCTGCGCACCTTCTGGCCGCTCCCCGTGACGGCTAGGATCCGCACGCGCAGGCCGTCGTCCTCCACCCAGGCCCGCAGGACGATCGAGGACCACAGCTCCGGACGCGGCACGCGCTCCATGCTCCGGGTGTGCCGTCGCCTCCCCGTCACAGCGGCCGTCATCGACCTCGCCGCACGATCCTCCGGGCGGGGCCGGAAAGCTCCCCTGCTTCCCCCCTCCTGCCGGAGCGGCACCGTGACCACCGCGCAGCCCCCCGTCCACCTGTGCCTCCTCGGCGCCTTCCAGCTCCGCGTGGCCGGGCGCAGCACCGCCCTGCCGGTGCAGGCGCAGCGGCTGCTGGCGCTGCTGGCCACCGCGCACCCCCGCCAGCCCCGGACCTCCCTGGCGCGCGCGCTGTGGCGGGACGCCCCCGAGGAACGTGCCCAGGCGAACCTGCGCAACGCCGCCTGGCGCGTCCGCCTCGCCGGTGCGGACGTGCTGCGCTGCAGCCGGGGGGAGATCGGGCTGGACCCCGGCCTCCGGGTGGACCTGGCCGACGCGCAGCGCTGCGCGGTGTTCCTGCTCGGCGGTGGCAGCGCGCCCCTGGACCGCTCCTCGATCGACGTCCTCGACGACGACCTCCTGCCCGACTGGGACGAGGAGTGGCTCGTCGTCGAGCGGGAGCGGCAGCGGCAGCTGCGGCTGCACGCCCTCGAAGCGCTCAGCGCCCGCTTCACCCGCGCCGGCCGCCACGCCGAGGCCGTCGCGGCGGGGCTCGCGGCGGTGCAGGCCGAACCGCTGCGCGAGTCCGCCCAGCGCGCCCTCGTCCTGGCGCACCTCGGTGAGGGCAACGTCAGCGAGGCCGTCCGCCAGGTCGCCGGCTACCGGCGGATCCTCGCCCGCGAGCTGGGCATCCCGCCCGGCGAGGAGCTGCTGCACCTGCTGCGGGGGGCGGCGCAGGGCGCGGGCCAGGGGCGCACCTGACGGTTCCCGGGGCCGTCCTCGTGGACGGCGGGCCCGGCGGTTCCCGGGCTGCCACGGTGCCGGCGGGCTGACCGTGCAGCGGGTCCGCGTCAACGGCCGCCACACCGAGACCGGGATGTCCTCCGAAGGCGACGGGCCGAGGATCGGGACCACACCGCCTGGTGCGCCGGTGCCCGCCTCGGCGAGGGCTTCGCCGCCCGCGGGGAAGAAGTCCCCGACCCCGCCAGCTCGGTCCGCGCCGACGCCGAGGCCTGGCTTCGCACCATCGGGCTCCTCACCTCCTGACCGCCCGATCCGCCTTATCCGCGTACTCACCACGACTTCCCGGAGGAATCACTCATGATCACCCGAACCCTCGGCCGTAGCGCCACCAACGGCGGCCTGAACGTCTCCGCCCTGGGCCTGGGCTGCATGGGCCTCAGCCACGGCTACGGTGCTGCTGTCGAGGACGGGGCCGCCATCGCGCTCATCCGCGACGCGGTCGACCGCGGCGTCACCTTCTTCGACACCGCCCAGGTCTACGGCCCCTTCACCAACGAGGAGCTCGTCGGCAAGGCCCTGGCCCCGGTGCGCGACGACGTCGTCATCGCGACGGAGTTCGGCTTCTCCCTGCCCAGCGACACCGCTCCCACCGGCACCGGCCTCGACTCTCGCCCCGAGCACATCCGCTCCACCGTCGAGGACTTCCTGCGCCGCCTGGGCATCGAGAGCATCGACCTGCTGTACCAGCACCGCGTGGACCCCGACGTGCCCGCCGAGGACGTCGCCGGCACGGTCAAGGAGCTCATCGCCGAGGGCAAGGTCAAGGCCTTCGGCCTGTCCGAAGCCGGCGTGGACGTCATCCGCCGCCCCCACGCCGTGCAGTCGGTCACCGCCCTGCAGAGCGAGTACTCCCTCTTCTGGCGCGAGCCGGAGCAGGCGATCCTGCCCACCCTGATCGAGCTCGGCATCGGCTTCGTGCCGTTCAGCCCGCTGGGCAAGGGCTTCCTCACCGGCACCATCCAGGCCAGCACTACCTTCGCCGAGGGGGACCTGCGCGGCAAGCTGCCCCGCTTCACCGAGGACGCCCGCGCTGCCAACCAGGCCGTCATCGACCTGCTCACCGCGATTGCCGAGCGTGTCGGGGCCACCAACGCCCAGGTCGCGCTGGCCTGGCTGCTGGCCCAGCACGAAAGCATCGTGCCGATCCCCGGCACCACCAAGCTGCACCGCCTGGCCGAGAACGTCGCCGCGGCCGAGGTGCAGCTCAGCGCGCAGGACGTGGCCGACCTGACCGCGGCCTCGGACCAGCTGCCGGTGCAGGACGAGCGTTACCCCGAGGCCATGATCAACCGCTGACCTGCCCCGGCCTGAACCGGGAACGGACGGGCTGGGTGCAACAGCACCCAGCCCGCCGCCGGGGACTCATCGCCGACGACACGCTGACGATGACCCGCTGAGAACGACACGACGAGGTGCCCTGCACGGTGAGACGACTGCTCATCCCTTCTGCTGCCCTGCTGTGGGGGTTGCAGATCGCCTTCCTGAACCCGGCCCTGGCGTTGCTGCTGGTGGCGCTCTACGGCGCCAGCGCCGGGCAGGTCGGGGTGGTCCTGGCGGTCTACAACGCCGGCGGTCTCATCGCCTCGTTGCTCGTACCCGCCCACGCCGACCGCCGCGGGGAGTACCTGCGCCCCCTGCTGGGCTGCTCGGTGCTGACCATCGCCCTGAGCGCGGCGCTGGCCCTGGCCACCTCACTGCCGCTGGCCGTGGTGGCCCTAGTCGTCCTGGGCGGGCCGGCCGGGGTGGGGACCACGCTGCTGTTCGCACACCTGAAGCACTCCGGCGCCGGAACCGCCGACGTGGTCAACACCCGCGCGATCGTCTCCTTCGCCTGGGTCGCCGGCCCACCCTTGGCCACCGCGGTGCTCGGCGCGCTGGGTGAACGGGCGTTGCTGGGCGCCATCGCCCTGGTGGCCTTGCTGGGAGCGGGCACCACTGCGGCGATGCTGCGGCAGCGAGCACGCGGCGTGCAGCAGGCCACCGGCGCGGCCGGGGATGCACCCACCGTGGCTCAGCCCGGCAGCGAGCAGCACGCGCCCATGCCGCGTTCGCGCATTGCGCTGCTCCTCGCGGTCTTCGTCGCTCTGCAGGCCACCAACAGCGCCGTGGTCGCGGTGATGGGCTTGTTCGTCACCCGCAGCCTGGGTCTGGACGTGGCCTGGGCCGGCATCGTCCTCGGGGTCGCTGCGGGGATTGAGATCCCGGCACTGCTGATGGTGGGCCGACTCAGCACCCGAGTCAGTGAGAGCCGGCTGCTGTTCTCCGGCTGTGTCGCCGGTGTCGTCTACTACGCGGCCATGTCCGTCGCGACCGGCCCCGTGGTGGTGCTGGTCCTGCAGGTGCTCAACGCCTGGTTCTTCGCCGTGATCGCTGGCGTGGGACTGACCTTGTTCCAGCGCGTCATCGCCCGCCCCGGGTTGGCGTCTGGCTTGTACGCCAACACCCGTCGGGTGGGAGCGATCGCCTCCGGCGGACTCGTCGCTGTCGGCGCGACGAGCTGGGGCTACGGCGGTGTCTTCATGGCTTGCGCCGCCCTCACACTGGTCGCTCTGGCTGGTCTGAGTCTGATGAGCCGCGTCGGTGCAGAGGCCCTGGACTGACGTTCATCAGTCTTACCTCAGGTGAAGGCCCGACCCTGGCGCTACTCCTATTCCGCGGGCATGGACATGACGGTGTAGTCGGGGCACGGCTCGACGACGGCCAGGCTCGCCTACCCACAGCTTCGACGAGCCGACGATCGCTCAATTGCCCTTGGTGACATCCAGACGAGAGAGCTCGGTCCTGACTGCGACATGTCACACACGGGCCGACCTCGGACAACAGTGAATGATCGTGGATAACCGACCACCGCATCCTCTGCATCATGGCCGTCGACCGAGGCGCGCCCGCTGACGCGTGAGGTCACTACGTCGGCACCCACTGCCACACTGAGGTCTGATCGAGGCACCGCTCCACGGAGCAGGCGCGACCCGCCTAGGCCACGTCTGACGAATCTTCACTTGAGCCAGAGCAGCAGCGAGGCCAGCAACAGCCCGGCACGGTAGTGACGAGCGTGCTTGTCGTAGCGGGTAGCGATACCGCGCCACTGCTTGAGGCGG
>NZ_JAAALM010000296.1 GCF_009906395.1 Kineococcus indalonis | reverse complement strand
CTCCGACGGCGCCACCCCCTCCGGCTGGAGCGCCGCCGCGGGCGGCGTGCAGGGCGGGGTCGACGGCGTGGGCGGCGACGTCGTGGAACCCGCCGCCCTCGGCGGTGAACTCGGCCAGCACCTCCTCGCACACCTCGCGCGCCACGTGCGCCCAGCGGTGCTCGCCGGTGGCGGCGTGCAGGGCGAGCAGCCCCTCGGCGAGGTCGCCGAGGTCCTCCAGCACGGCGGCGGGGGCGCCGGCGACGCCGTCGCGCGAGACGCGCCGCCAGCGGCCGTCGACGCGGTGCACGTCCACGAGGGACCCCGCGGCGGTGCGGGCGGCGAGCAGCAGGTCCGGGCGGGCCAGCAGGGCCCCGGCCTCGGCCAGGGCGGCGATCGCCAGGCCGTTCCAGGCGAGCACGACCTTGTCGTCGCGGGTGGGCTGGGGGCGGTCGGCGCGGGCGGCGGCCAGGCGCTCGCGCACGCGCAGCCAGCGCGCCAGCTCCTCGCCCTCCAGCGCCCGGGTCAGGCGGGCGGTGGACGTGCCGTGCTCGAAGGTGCCGGCCTCGGTGACGCCGAGCAGCTCGGTGGCCCAGGGGCCGTCGTCGATGCCGAGGACCTCCACGAGGTCGCCGGGGGTCCACACGTAGGTGGCCCCCTCGACCGCGCGCACGCGACCGTCGGCGTCGGCGACGGGGGTGTCGGCGTCCAGGGACGCGGCGAAGGCGCCCTCGGGGGTGAGCAGGCCGGTGACGATCCACTCGCAGGTCTGCTCGGCGACGCGGCGGTGCTCGGCGTCGCCGGTGGCGCGCCAGGAGTGCAGGTAGGCGCGGGCCAGCAGGGCGTTGTCGTAGAGCATCTTCTCGAAGTGCGGCACCACCCAGCCGGCGTCGACGGCGTAGCGGGCGAAACCGCCGGCGACCTGGTCGCACGTGCCGCTGCGGGCCATCGCGGTGAGGGTCCGCGCGGCCAGGCCGGCGGCGACGTCGGAGCCGGTGCGGGCGGCGTGGCGCAGCAGGAACTCCACGACCATCGAGGGCGGGAACTTCGGGGCGCCGCCGAAACCGCCGTGGACGCGGTCCTCCTCCCCGGCCAGCGCGGCGACGGCGGCGGCGAGGTCGTCGTCGGCGGGCGGGGCGCCGCCGGAGGGGGTGGCCGCCTCCCCCAGGGCGCGGGCGATGCGGGCGCTGGAGCCCAGGACCTCCTGGCGCCGCTCGCGCCAGGCCTCGTCGACGGCGGCGAGGACCTGCCGGAAGGAGGGCACCTGAGGGTGCGGGCGCGGCGGGAAGTAGGTGCCGGCGAAGAAGACCTCCCCGTCGGGGGTGCAGAACGTCGTCATGGGCCAGCCGCCCCGGCCGGTGAGGGCGGTGGTGGCGGACATGTGCACGGCGTCGACGTCGGGGCGCTCCTCGCGGTCCACCTTCACGCACACGAACCGCTCGTTCATGTGCGCGGCGGTGGCGGGGTCCTCGAAGGACTCGTGGGCCATGACGTGGCACCAGTGGCAGGCGGCGTAGCCGGTGGAGACGAGGACGGGCACGTCGCGCCGGCGCGCCTCGGCGAACGCCTCCGGGCCCCACTCCCACCAGTCGACGGGGTTGTCGCGGTGCTGCTGCAGGTAGGGGCTGCGGGAGTGCTGCAGGCGGTTGGCCACGCGGCCACGCTGCCACAGCGGACCGGCGCCCACGACCGGCCCGGGGCCCGGGCCGCTCGTGCGGCAGGGTGGCCGCCATGAGCGCACCGCGACGGTTCGGGGTCCTGGGCACCGGCTTCTGGGCCGAGACCTGCCACGGGGCGGCGCTGGCCGCCCACCCGGGGGTGGAGCTGGTCGGCTTCGCCGGCCGGGACCCGGCGAGGGCCGCGCAGGTGGCCGGGCGGGTCGGCGGGCGCGGCTTCGCCTCGGCGCAGGAGCTGATCGAGGCGGTGGACGCGGTGACGATCGCGCTGCCGCCGCACGTGCAGGCGCCGCTGGCGGCGCGGGCGGCGCGCGCGGGGCGGCACGTGCTGCTGGAGAAGCCGCTGGCGCTGGACCTGGCCGCCGCCGACGAGGTGGTGGCGGCGGTGCGCGAGGGCGGCGTGGCCTCGCTGGTCCACACGACGTACCTGTTCCAGCCGGACGTCACGGACTGGCTGGCGCGGGTGCGGGCGCTGGCCGCCGAGCACGGCCCGTGGGAGGGGGCCCTGGCCCGCTGGGCGGGCACGATCGACGCGCCGGGCAACCCGTACGGGGCCTCGGCGTGGCGGCGCGAGCGCGGCGGGCTGTGGGACACCGGCCCGCACGCGCTGTCGGTGCTGCTGGAGCTGCTGCCGCCGGTGGAGCGGGTCAGCGCCGGCCGCGGTGCGCGGGACGCGGTGAACGTCGCGCTGGAGCACGCCGGCGGGGCGGGCAGCGCCCTGTCGCTGACGCTGACCGCGCCGGCCGGCGCGGGCGGCTCGTTCGCGACGGTGTGGGGCCCGGGCGGGCGGCACGACCTGCCGCGCTTCCACGGCACCCCGCAGGAGGGGTTCGCGCGCGCGGTGGACCGGTTGCGGGAGAGCGCGGCCGGCGGGCGGCCGGACCGGCTGGACGCCGCGTACGCGCGCGACGCGGTGGCGGTGCTGGTGGCGGTGGAGGAGCACCTGGCCCGCCCGGTCGGCGAGCGCACCACCGCGGTGGCGCGCCCGCCGGCCGGGGGCCGCTGAGGCTCAGCCCTGCCCGGGCGCGCCGGGGGCGTCGTCGTCGCCGGAGCGCGCGGCGGCCGCGGCGCGCTCCTCGGCCTCCACGCGGGCGCGGTGGTTCACGCGCTGCACGCGGCGGGCCATGCTGCGGCCCAGCAGGTACAGGGCCAGGGCCAGGCCGAACAGGGCGAGGAAGCCGCCCAGGCCGGGGGTGACGAGGTCGGCGTCCACCGAGGGCTGCTGGGTGCCGCTGCTGGTGGTGGGGGTGGGCGTGGCGGCCAGGGGCGCGCCGGGGCCGCTCACGCGCCGTCCCGCCCGCGCAGGCCGGCGAACAGGTCGTCCTCGGGCAGCTCGGTGGGCACGTGCGAGACCGCCAGGTGGTAGTCCTCGGTGGGCCACAGCTCGCGCTGCACCTCGTTGGGCACGCCGAAGAAGAACCCGTCGGGGTCGATCTGGGTGGCGTGGGCGAGCAGGGCGCGGTCGCGGGTGTCGAAGAAGTCGGCGCACTCCACGCGGGTGGTGACGTCCAGCTCGACGCGCCCGGGGGCGTCGGGGTCCTCCTCGGCCCGCTCCGCGCGCTCGATCCACTCCCCGTAGGGCGACTCCCGCCCCAGCGACAGCAGCGCCTCGTGGAAGGCGGTCATCCGCTTCCGGGAGAAGGAGGCGTGGTAGTAGAGCTTGGAGGTGCGCCACGCCTCACCGGCCAGCGGGTAGCGCGCGGGGTCGGCGGCGGCGTCGAAGGCCTCGCGGGAGACCGCGTGGCACATGATGTGGTCCGGGTGCGGGTAGCCGCCGGACTCGTCGTAGGTGGTCATCACGTGGGGCCGGAACTCGCGCACGACGTGCACGAGCGCGTTGACGGTCAGGTCCAGCGGCTCCAGGGCGAAGCAGCCGGCCGGCAGCGGCGGCAGCGGGTCGCCCTCGGGCAGGCCGGAGTCGACGTAGCCGAGCCAGCGGTGCTGCACGCCCAGGATGCGGGCGGCCTCGGCCATCTCGCGGCGCCGGTACTCGGCCATGTCGCGCAGCATGCGCGCGTCGCCCTTCAGCCGGGGGTTGAGCACGTCGCCGCGCTCCCCGCCGGTGCAGGACACCACGAGGACCTCCACGCCCTCGGCGGCGTAGCGCGCCATCGAGGCGGCGCCCTTGCTCGACTCGTCGTCCGGGTGGGCGTGCACGGCCATCAGCCGCAGCGTCTCCGCCACTGGCGCTCCTCCTCCTGCTGCCCCGCCTCGTGCTGACCCCGCCGGCGGCGGGTGCGACCATCGGGGCACGTCCTCTGCCCCCATCTTCGCCCACCCCTCCGACGGGCGGGCCGCCACCTCCGAGAACCGGGAGCCCCGCGTGCCCAGCGACACCACCGACGACCTGCTCGCGGCGCGCTACGGCCGCCGCCCGCGGGCGGCCCGGCCCTGGTACCGGCGGCCGCTGCCGCTGGCGGCGGCGGTGCTGGGGGCGCTGCTGGTGCTGGCCTACGGGGTGTGGGTGGCGGTGGCGCAGTCGCAGGGGCCGTCCTCCACGGTGATCGCCCACCGGGTCCTGGACGACCGCACCGCCGAGGTGCGCGTGGCCATCGCGCGCGAGCCGGGCACGGCGGTGACGTGCGCGGTGCACGCGCTGGACGCCTCCTCCGCGGAGGTGGGGCTGGTGCGGGTGGACGTGCCCGCCGGCGAGCAGCGGGAGGTGCAGCGCACGGTGCGGGTGCGCACCACCTCGCGGGCGGTGACGGTGCAGGTGGTCTCGTGCGCGCAGGCCGCGGGCTGAGCCCGGCGGCCGGGCCCGGCGGGGTGGAGCGGTGGAGGTCCGCACCGCCGACGGGCTAACGTGGTCGCTTCGAGTCGCTCGTCCCCGCGGTCGCGGGGCCGGGCGACTCGGTGTTTGAGGGTGGGCGGGAAGGTCCCCCCCGAGCGAGCCCGACGAGGAGCGACCGTGAGCGAGACCACCGGCAGCGTCACCTGGCTGACCCAGGACGCCTACGACCGGCTGAGGGCCGAGTACGAGCAGCTGTCCGGGCCGGGCCGCAGCGAGCTCGCCAAGCGCATCGAGCAGGCCCGCGAGGAGGGCGACCTCAAGGAGAACGCCGGCTACCACGCGGCCAAGGAGGAGCAGGGCAAGCAGGAGCTGCGCATCCGCCAGCTGCGCCAGCTGCTGGAGACCGCCAAGGTGGGCGAGGCGGCGCCGTCGGCCTCCGGCGAGGTGACCCTGGGCTCGGTGGTCACCGTGGACCTGGCCGGGGACGAGGAGAGGTTCCTGCTGGGCAGCCGCGAGGTCGGCGACGCCGGCGGCCTGGACGTCTACAGCGAGCGCTCCCCGCTGGGCGCGGCGGTGCTGGGCCGCAAGCCCGGCGACGCGGTGAGCTACACCGCCCCCAACGGCCGGCAGGTGCCGGTCAAGGTGCTGAAGGTGGAGCCCTTCACCGGCTGAGCGGGCCCGCGGCGGTGCCGGGGCGGTGCCGGGGCGGTGCCGGGGCGGTGCCGGGGTCAGCGCTGCAC
>NZ_JAAALM010000295.1 GCF_009906395.1 Kineococcus indalonis | reverse complement strand
GGGCGTGCAGGTGCAGGGCGGGGGAGGGGCGACCACCAGCGTGGTCCTGCCCCGCAGCGACGGCTCGAGCGTGGTGGCGCTGTGGGAGGCGGCACCGGTGTGGGACCCGGACGCGAGCAAGGCGCTTCACGTGCCCACCCGGCAGGTGACGCTGCAGCTGGACGGCACCGCCGATGCGCAGGTGCACGTGCCGCGGGCGTCGGCCAAGGCCGTCGAGGCGCAGGAAGACACCGGCAGCGTGAGGGTCACCAGCCGGGCGGACCCGACCATCATCGTGCTCACGTCCGCCAGCAGGACCTCGTCGACGTCGGAGGACGCCGAGGACGCCGAGAACACCGGGGACGCCCCGGACACGGAGGAACCCTCGGTCTCCTGACGGCAGCATGGGGAAGGCCCGGCCCGCCGCAGGGGTCGGGCCTTCCCCGTGGCAGCGGGCGGACGCGGGCCGTCAGCACCCCCCAGGGACCGGGCGCTCGGGGCGGGTCAGAGATTACCGACCACGGCCGCGGCCGCCCGCAGCCATGCCTGGCGGGTGGTGCTGCGGAAGTGGCGGTACAGGCGCTGGTTGAGACCTTCGTCGGCCTCGCGCTGGGCGCGCCCCTGCTGCGAGTTGCCGATGAGGACGGTCATGGCGCCTGCCACGACCTCCTCCTTCCTGGCGGCGTGCAGGCCGTCGATGAGCGCGGACGAGGCCGGGTTCTCGTCGGAGGCGAGGATGCCGAAGTGGCTGGGGAACTGCTGGCGCACGTAGCGGTCGAGGTCCCCCACGCGCAGCTCCTCGGCGCGCAGTTGGTGCAGTCACGCGCCAGGTCGATGCCGGTGCGGGTGTGCTCGGAGCGCTCCGCGCGCCAGCCGAGGGTGCCGCGGGTCTCGTTGTTGTCTCAGGCGAGGACGCCACTGCCGCGGTGGACGCCGAGCGTGGCGGCCAGGCGTAGATGGCCGTGGTCTTGGTGCCGCCGCCCTCGGGGGTGGCGACCACGACGGTGCGCGGACCCTGCAGCGGTCGGCGGATCCTCTCGATCAGGGCGCGCAGTTGCAGCTCGTACCGTCAGGTCGATGACGGCGCACGGCGCGGTGGTCTCAGCTGGCAAAGTCGCATCGGTCAGTGCACAGGGACGCGCTCAGCGCCGGGTGGGTGTTCACGCGAGGGTGGCGGCGTCGATGACGAAGCGGTAGCGCACGTCGGAGGCCAGCACCCGCTCCCAGGCGTCGTTGACCTGCTCGGCGCTGATGACCTCGACCTCGGCGCCGATGCCGTGCTCGGCGCAGAAGTCCAGCATCTCCTGCGTCTCGGCGATGCCGCCGATCGAGGAGCCGGCGAAGGAGCGGCGCTGCGGGATGAGGGAAAAGATGTTCACGCTCAGCGGCTCGGCGGGTGCGCCGACGTTGACCAGGGCGCCGTCCACGGCCAGCAGCGAGAGGTAGGCGTCCAGGTCGATCGCGGCGCTGACGGTGTTGACGATCAGGTCGAAGGTGCCCGCCAGGGCGGTGAAGGTGTCCGGGTCGGAGGTGGCGTGGTAGTGCTGCGCACCCAGGCGCAGGCCGTCCTCCTGCTTCTTCAGCGACTGCGAGAGCACCGTGACTTCCGCGCCGAGGGCGGCGGCGATCTTGACGCCCACGTGGCCGAGGCCGCCGAGGCCGACGATCGCGACCTTCGTGCCGGGGCCGGCGCCCCAGTGGCGCAGCGGGGAGTACAGCGTGATGCCCGCGCACAGCAGCGGGGCCGCCACGTGCAGCTCGAGACCGTCGGGGATGCGCACGACGAAGTCCTCGTCGACGACGATCTGCTGGGAGTAGCCGCCGGCGGTGGGCTGCCCGTCCACGCCGATGCCGTTGTAGGTCTGGATGTTGCCCTTCAGGCAGTACTGCTCCTGGCCCCGGCGGCAGTTGACGCACTCGCGGCAGGAGTCGACCATGCAGCCCACCCCGACGCGGTCGCCGACGGCGTGCTTGGTGACCTCCGGGCCGACCTCGGCGACGACGCCGGCGATCTCGTGGCCGACGACGATGGGGTAGGTGACCGCGCCCCACTCGCCGCGGGCGGTATGGATGTCGGAGTGGCAGATGCCGGCGAACTCGATCTCGATGCGCACGTCCTTCGGGCCCACCTCGCGGCGCTCGATGGTCGTGGGCGCGAGCGGCTGGTCGGCTGCGTGGGCGGCGTAGGCGTTCACCGTCGTGGTCATGGTCGTGCTCCTCGTCGTGGGGTTCGTCGTGGGGTTCGTCGTGGAGTGGTGTCGGGGCTCAGCGCCGGTGCGGGAGGACGCGCTGCCCGCCTGCGAGTCGCCGCTGCGACCGGGCGATGACGAGCAGGCCGAAGATGGAGACCGCTGCGCCGGCGGTCATCATCACCGCCACGGGCACCGCGGTGCCCTCCCCGCCCAGGCCGGCGATCGGGGCGGCGAGCCCGGCCGTTCCCCACTGCAGCATCCCCAGCACGGCCGAGCCGGTGCCCGGGTGCTCGGGGACGGCCTCGGCGGCCAGCGCTCCGGCGTTGCCCCACAGCAGCCCGATGGCGACCATGAACGTGAAGAAGGACACCACCGCCACCACCAGCGGGGTGCCGAAGAACAGGGCACCGACGAGCATGAGCACCCCGGCGGCCAGCGCGAGCAGCTGCCCGACCAGGACGACCGCCCGGGTGGGGACGCGTCCGGCCAGGCGCGCGGCCAGCAGCGCGGCCAGCGTCATCCCGGCGGCGTTGGCGGCGAAGTCGACGGAGTAGGCCAGCGGGGACAGCCCGTTCATCGAGCGCAGGACGAAGGAGGAGGTCGCCACGTAGGCGAACAGCCCGACCATCGCGGCGGCGGCCACGAGCACGTACCCGACGTAGTCCCGCTCGCCCAGCACGGCCCGGGCGTCGCGGGCGAAGGTGGCCAGGCCCCCCGCGTGGCGGCGCTCGGGCGGCAGGGACTCGGGCACCACCGCGAAGACGACGACGATCATGAGCACGACCAGGGCGGCGATGACCCAGAACGGCGCCCGCCACCCTGAGACCTGCAGGATCGCCCCACCGAGCAGCGGGGCGACGATCGGGGCGATGCCGCCGACGCCCTGCACCAGGTTCAGGACGCGCACCAGCTGGGTGCCGCTGGCCAGGTCCACGACGACGGCGCGGGCGACGACCATGGCCCAGCCGCCGGCGAAGCCCTGCACGAAGCGGGCGGCGGCCATGAGCGCGATGGTCGGTGCCAGCGCGCAGGCGATGGAGGCGGCCAGCATCAGGACGGTGGCGGCCAGCAGGGGCCGGCGCCGGCCGCGCTGGTCGGAGAACGGTCCGCCGATGAGCTGACCGGTGGCCATGCCGACGAAGAAGGTGGTCAGGGTCAGCTGCACCCCGGTGGCGGTGGTGGCCAGGTCGCGCGCGACGTCGGGGAAGGCGGGCACGTACATGTCGGTGGCCAGCGGGGCGATGGCGGTGGTGAGGACGACCGTGCCGATCAGGGCCGCCGGGACGGGGTGCGGATGCTCGGCCGGGGTGGCGCGGACAGCCGGGGGAGAGGACGGCCGGGGCCGGGTGGTCACGAGGTGCGACTCCGAGTCAGAGGGTCGGCGAGGAGGTGCCGGCGGTGGCGGTGGTGACGTCGGTGGAGCGCACGGTGGCGGCCCAGGACGCCAGCAGGCCCAGCGCCTGGGCGGTGGGGCTGGCCGGTTCGGCGGCGTACAGCGTCAGCGTCAGCCCGGGTTCGGCGACCACCTCCAGCGACTCGTAGGCCAGGTCGAGCTCGCCCACCGCCTCGTGGTGGAAGCGCTTGGTGCCGGCCCCGTGCAGGCGCACGTCGTGCGAGCTCCACAGGGCGCGGAACTGCTCGCTGCGGGTGGACAGCTCCCCGACGAGGTCGTGCATGGTCTTGTCGTGCGGGTCGCGGCCGGCCTCGGTGCGCAGGATCGACACGCAGGTCGCCGCGGCGGTCGCCCAGTCGGGGTAGAAGCGGTGGGAGTGCTCGTCCAGGAAGGTGAAACGGGCGAAGTTCGGGTGCGTGCCCCCGCCGGCGGCGTCGAGGGAGGCGTACATCGAGGAGTGCATCGCCCAGCCCAGCGTGTTGGTCGCCAGCAGGTCCATCCGCCCGTTGCGCACGATCGCCGGGCCGGCGCTGAAGGCGTCCAGCGCCCACTGCAGGCTCGGCCGGGCGACCCAGCGCGATGTCGAGCGCCGGCGCGGGCGGGCCAGGGCGCTGGTGCCGTCGGCGGCGCTGGCCAGGTCGAACAGGTGGGTGCGCTCGGCCTCGTCCAGGCGCAGCGCCCGGGCCAGCGCCTCCAGCACCGAGGCCGACACCCCGGCCAGGGCGCCGCGCTCGAGCTTGGCGTAGTACTCCACGCTGATGCCGGCCAGCGCGGCCGCCTCCGCGCGCCGCAGGCCGGGGACGCGGCGCCGTCCCACGTCGGGCAGCCCGGCGTCGGCGGGGGTGAGCTTGGCCCGGCGGGTGGTGAGGAAGTCCCGGACCTCGGAGCGGTTGTCCACGCCCTCCACGCTAGGCGCGCCGCCGCGGGGCGGGGAGTCACTGCCGTGGGGTGTACCGGTGGTGCACCCCACGACAGGGCACCGCAGAACGGGGGTGGCCCGCACCACCCGGGGCGTTCAATGACCGTGGTGCACCGCCGTGGTGCACCCGCGAGGACCGGCTCGGCCCTCAGCGCGCCGGGCCTCTCCGGCCCGGTCCACCCGGCCTGGTCCACCCGGTCCGGTCCACCCGGCCCGGTCCACCCGGCCTGGTCCACCCGGTCCGGTCCACCGTGCCTGATCCGCCGAGCCCGATCGAAGGAGCAACCTGTGCGTGGTGTCGTGATGCACGCCCCTGGTGACGTCCGCGTCGAGGACGTGCCCGAGCCGAGGATCCAGAAGCCCACCGACGCGGTCATCCGCCTGGCCGCCACCTGCATCTGCGGCTCGGACCTGTGGCCCTACCGCGGCGCGGACGAGGTCAGCGAACCGCTGCCCATGGGGCACGAGTACTGCGGTGTCGTCGAGGAGGTCGGAGACGACGTCCACGACATCGCCGTCGGTGACTTCGTCGTCGGTTCCTTCTTCGCCTCCGACAACACCTGCGAGATCTGCCGCGCCGGCTACCAGACCTCCTGCCTGCACCGCGAGGTGCTCGGCACCGGTGGCGCCGCCCAGGCCGAGCGCATGCGGGTCCCGCTGG
>NZ_JAAALM010000294.1 GCF_009906395.1 Kineococcus indalonis | reverse complement strand
TCACCACTCGGGGCGCGGGCCCGCACCCCGCGCCCCGAGTGGTGATCACCCCGGGGCGGGTGCTGTGCTCGAGGCGTGGACATCGACGGCAAGGTCTTCCTCATCACCGGCGCCTCCTCCGGGATCGGCGCCGCCACCGCCCGCGCCGCCTCCGCCGCCGGCGCCAAGCTCGTCCTGGCCGCCCGGCGCCGCGAGCGCATCGAGGCGCTGGCCGCCGAGCTCGGCGACGCCGTCGCCGTGCGCACCGACGTCACCGACCCCGCCCAGGTGCGCGCGGCCGTGCAGGCCGGCGTCGACGCCCACGGGCGCATCGACGTCCTCGTCAACAACGCCGGCCAGGGCCTGCACTCGCCGCTGGAGCAGGTCGACCCCGAGGACTTCCGCGCCATCCTCGACCTCAACGTCGTGGCCCCCCTCGTGGCCCTGCAGGCCGTCCTGCCGGTGATGCGCGCCCACGGCGGCGGCAGCGTCGTCGACGTCAGCTCCGGCACCTCCCGCACGGTCCTGCCCGGCGTCGGCGCCTACGCCGCCAGCAAGTCCGCCCTCAACATGCTCTCCGCCGTCGCCCGCCGCGAACTGGCCGCCGACGGCGTCGTCGTCTCCACCCTCTACCCCTTCATCACCGCCACCGAGTTCCACGACGTGCTGCGCGCCGGCGCCCTGCGCCAGCGCCCCGGCGGCCCGCCGCCGCACACCCCCGAGCAGGTGGCCGAGGCGGTCCTCGGCCTGGTGCGCTCCGGGGAGGAGGAGGCGGTCCTCGTGCCCGAGGGCTCCGGGGCGCCGCCCGCCCCCCGAGGAGCGGGTCGGGGGGAGGGGTGAGCGCCGACCCCGCGCCCGTCCCGCGACGACACCGCGCCGACCCCGCGCCTACCGCGACGGGACCTGCTCCGGGGCGCCCGGCACCGGCTGCGCCGGGTCGTCCCCCACGGCGACGACCCGGTTGCGGGCGTCGACGTGCACCACGCGCGGCCGGTGGGCGGCGCGCTCGGCCTCCTCCACCTCGACGTACGAGACGATGATCACCAGGTCGCCCGGGTGCACCAGGTGCGCCGCCGCCCCGTTGACCTTCACGTCCCCGCCGCCGGCCCCGCCGACGATCACGTACGTCTCCAGGCGGGCGCCGTTCGTGACGTCCACGACCTGCACCTTCTCGCCCTCCACCAGGTCCGCGGCCCGGCACAGGTCGGCGTCCAGGGTGATCGAGCCCACGTAGTGCAGGTCGGCCTCCGTGACGGTGGCCCGGTGGATCTTGCCGTTCATGAGCGTGCGCCGCACCGCTGCTCCCGTGGTCCTCGCGCGGGTGGCCCTCACCCGACCGGGGAGTATCCCTCAGCGGTGCACGACGACCTTGCCCACGGTGCGGCCGGTCTCGACGAGGCGGTGCGCCTCGCGCAGCCCCGCGGCGCTGAAGTCGTCGATCGCGGTGGTCAGCGTGGAGCGCAGGTGGCCGGCGTCGACGAGGGAGGCGGTCTCCGCCAGGAGGCGTCCCTGCTCGGCGACGTCGGGGGTGGTGAACATCGGGCGGGTGAACATCAGCTCCCAGTGCCAGGTGATGCTCTTGGTCTTCAGCGGGTACAGGTCCAGCCCCACGGGGTCGTCGATGGCGACGACCTCGCCGAACGGCTTGAGGACCTCCGCGAACGCCTCGACGTTGCCGGTGCTGTGCGGGCTGAAGAGGAGGTCCACGCCGTCGGGGGCCTGGGCCCGCACGGAGGCGACGAGGTCGTGGTGGTCGACGACGGCGTCGGCGCCCAGGGCGGTGACCCACTCGCGCGACTCCGCCTTGCCGGCGCCGGCCAGGACCCGCAGGCCGGTGCGCAGCTTGGCGAGCTGGACCAGCACGGAGCCGACGCCGCCCGCGGCGCCCAGGACGAGGAGGTCGCCGCGGGAGGAGCCGGTCAGGCGCAGGCGGTCGAACAGCGACTCCCACGCGGTGATGGTGGTCAGCGGCAGCGCGGCGGCCTCGGCGAAGCCCAGGGTGGTGGGCTTGCGGGACACGACGCGCTCGTCGACGGCGTGCAGCTCGGTGTTCGAGCCGGGGCGGGTGAGGTCGCCGGCGTACCAGACCTCGTCGCCGACGCCGAACCCCTCCACCTGCGGGCCGACGGCCTCGACGGTGCCGGCGGCGTCCCAGCCGAGGACCTTCGGGGTGTCCCGGCGCTCCAGGCCCGAGCGGACCTTCACGTCCACGGGGTTGACGGAGACGGCCCGCACGCGCACGAGCAGGTCGCGCGGGCGCAGCTCGGGCACGGGCACCTCGACGTCGACGAGCGCGTCGGGGTGGGAGATCGGCAGCCCGTCGAAGGCTGCGACGGCGTGCACGGTGCTCACGGTGGTGCTCCTCTCCGCGGGTCCGCCCCGCGGGCCGGTTCAGGTCAGCGTGGTGGAGTCTCCCAGCGACCAGTCGCGCACCTCGGGCATGTCCTCCAGGTGCTCCACGACGTGCTCGTGGTGCCGGGCGAGCTGCGCGCGGCAGTAGTCCACCAGGTCCGCCGCGCCCGGCGGCAGGCGGCGGGCGTTGTTCAGCGCGTCCACCACGAGGTGGTACCGCGAGGCCCGGTTGCGCACCGTCATGTCGAAGGCGGTGGTGGTGGTGCCCTCCTCGACGAAGCCGCGCACGTGGAACCGGTCGGCGTCGGGGCGGCCGTGCACGACCTGGTGGATCGCGCCGGGGAAGCCGTGGAAGGCGAACACCACGTCGACGGAGTCGGTGAACAGCTCCCGGAACCGCAGCTCGCTCATGCCGTGCGGGTGGTCCTTCGGGCGCTGCAGCGCCATGAGGTCCACGACGTTCACGACGCGGAAGCGCAGCTGCGGCAACCGCTCGCGCAGGATCTGCGCGGCGGCCACGGTCTCCATCGTCATCACGTCCCCGGCGCAGCCGAGCACGACGTCCGGCTCGGCCGCGCCGTCGTCGTTGCCGGCCCACTCCCACGCCGACGCCCCGCGCCGGCAGTGCTCCACGGCCTGCTCGATCGTGAGGTACTGCAGCTGCGGCTGCTTGTCGATGACGATCAGGTTCACGTAGTTGCGCGAGCGCAGGCAGTGGTCGGCCACCGACAGCAGGCAGTTCGCGTCCGGCGGCAGGTAGATCCGCGACACCTCGGGGCGCTGGGTGATCGCGACCTGCAGCAGGCCCGGGCCCTGGTGGGAGAAGCCGTTGTGGTCGTTGCGCCACGCCGTGGAGGTGAGCAGGACGTTCAGGCTCGGCACGTCGGCGCGCCAGGGCAGGTCGCCGGCCTCCTCCAGCCACTTGGCGTGCTGCACGGTCTGCGAGGCGCTGACCATCGCGAACGCCTCGTAGGTGGCGAACAGCCCGTGCCGGCCGGTGAGGGTGTACCCCTCCAGCCAGCCGTGGCAGTTGTGCTCGCTGAGCACCTCCACCACCCGCCCGGACCGGCTGATCGAGACGTCCTCCGGGTACGTGCGCTCGGCGAACGCGCGGTCGGAGACCTCGAACACCGCGCCGAGCCGGTTGGAGTTCGTCTCGTCGGGGGAGAACAGGCGGAACGTGCGCGGGTTGCGGGCGTAGACGTCGCGCAGCAGCTCGCCGAACCGCCGGGTGGACTCCGCGCGCTCGCGCGCCGGTGCCTCCACCGGCACGGCGTAGTCGCGGAAGTCCGGCAGGTCCAGGTCCTGCGTGAGCAGGCCGCCGTTGGCGTGCGGGGTGGCGCTCATCCGCAGGTCGCCGGCCGGGGCGGCGGAGCGGACCAGCTCCACGGGCGCGCCGGAGGCGTCGAAGAGGTCGTCCGGGCCGTAGGAGCGCATCCACCGCTCCAGCAGCCGCAGGTGCTCGGGGTTCTCGCGCACCCCGGACAGCGGGACCTGGTGGGCGCGGAACGTCCCGGAGACCTGCACGCCGTCGACCCGGTCCGGGCCGGTCCAGCCCTTGGGGGTGCGCAGCACGATCAGCGGCCAGCGCGGGCGGGGCGCGTCGGCCGGGGCGTCCTGGGCGCGGGCGGCGGCCTGGATCGCCCGGACGCGCCCCCACGCGCGCGCCAGGGTGCCGGCGAAGCGCTCGTGCATGCCGGGCAGGTCGTCGCCGCCGACCTCCAGCACCTCGTAGCCGTGGCCCTCCAGCAGCGAGCGCACCTCGGCGGGGTCCTTGCGGGCCAGCACGGTGGGCCCGGAGATCTTCGCGCCGTTCAGGTGCAGCACGGGCAGCACCGCGCCGTCGCGGGCCGGGTCCAGGAAGGAGATCCCCTTCCAGGAACCCTCCAGCGGCCCGGTCTCGGCCTCGCCGTCTCCGACGACGGCCAGCGCCAGCAGGTCGGGGTTGTCCATGACGGCGCCGAAGGCGTGCACGAGCACGTAGCCCAGCTCGCCGCCCTCGTGGATGGAGCCGGGGGTGGTGACCGAGACGTGGCTGGGGATGCCGCCGGGCGCGGAGAACTGCCGGAACAGCCGCGTCATGCCCTCGGTGCCCAGCGTGACGTGCGGGAACTTCTCGGTGTAGGTGCCCTCCAGGTACGCCGCCGCCACCAGGGCGGGACCGCCGTGCCCGGGGCCGGTGAGGAACAGCGAGGACTGCCCGGTGCGGCGGATCAGCCGGGACAGGTGCGCGTACACGAAGGACAGGCCCGGGCTGGTGCCCCAGTGCCCCAGCAGGCGCGGCTTGACGTGCTCGGTGCGCAGCTCCTCGCGCAGCAGGGGGTTGGCCCGCAGGTAGATCTGCCCCACGGTCAGGTAGTTGCAGGCGCGCCACCACGCGTCCAGCGCGCCGACCTCCTCGGCGCTGGGGCGGGCCAGGGCCTCCAGGAGCCCCGGCGAGACGTCCGGCGAGGTGTCCGGCGAGGTGTCCGGCGAGGCGTCCTGCGTGGTGGCGGCGGCGTCGGTGGTGGGCATGGCGTGCTTCCTCCTCGCTGCACGCGCCGACCCTCACGCGCCGACGCTCGGGACCAGGGCGCTCCGACCCTAGGCCGTCCCGGGGGCGACCGCGCCCCGGGGACGCTGGTGCGGGGCGCGCCGGTCCCCGCACCACCGTCGCCGCAGCTGCGTCCCCGCACCCCGGCGGCCGACGGCGCGCTGTACCCGGCGGGCGGGTCCACCCGCACGCGCAGCCGCACCCAGTTCGCGCCGTGCGAGCGCAGCAGCTGCTCGGCGGGGGCTGCGGGGGCGGTGCTGCCGGTCGTGGCGCTCCTTCGCGTCACGAGGGGG
>NZ_JAAALM010000293.1 GCF_009906395.1 Kineococcus indalonis | reverse complement strand
GGTCACCACGTCGCCGTCCACCCGCACCCGCACCTGCCGGGCGCTGCCGGAACCGGCGACGCCGACGTCGTCGAGGGCGCCGTCGCCGTCGACGTCCACGGCGGCCACGCTCGCGCACCCCGCAGCGTCCCAGCACACCAGGCGGGCGGCGGCGGCACCGACGAACGCGGTGCGGTCGCTGCCGGCGCGCTCCCACTCGCGCACCAGGTCCTCGCCGGTGCCGCGCGCGCCGGTGAGCAGGGTGGCGCGGCCCAGGGGTCCGGCGGCGAGGGCGTCGACGAGGCGGCGCTGCTCACCGCTGGTGACCAGGAGGTCGGTGCGGGGCAGGCCGCGGCGCACCGCCTCGCCGGCCACGGCCAGGGCGGTGCGCCAGCGGTCGGGGCCCTCCACGCGGGCCGGGGCGGGGAACTGCGCGGCCACGGCCGCCCCCACGGAGGAGGTGCCGCCGACGACGGTGGTGGCGGTGACGCCCGCGGCGCGCAGCGCGCCGGCCGTGGCGGAGGCGTCCCCGGTGGCCGGGGCCAGCACGAGGGGCTCGCCCAGGCGCGCGGCGGCGCCGGCGGCGGCCAGGGCGTCCACGAGGTGCGCGTCCTCACCGGAGGCGACCCAGGCGCGGGTGGCGCCGGGCTGCAGCGCGGCCACGGCGCGGGAGGTGGCGTAGCGGTCGCCGCCACCGACGCGGCCCACCGAGGCGACGCCGAGCGCGCGCACCTGCGCCATGACCGCCTCGGCCACGGCCCCCTCACCGCCGACGACGAGGACGGCGGCCGGGGCCAGGGCGCGCAGGTGCTCGGCGGTGGCGGCCGGCAGGGCGCCGCGGGCGGTCAGCAGCAGCGGCGCGGCCAGCCGGCGCGCCAGCGGCCCGGCGGACAGCGCGTCCACCAGGTGCGCGTCCTCCCCGCTGGCCAGGACCACCGCGTCGGCCTCGGGGAAGCCGTGCCGGGCGACGGCGACGGCGGTGGCGTACCGGTCGGCGCCGCGCAGCTCCACCGTCCCGTTCCCGGCGTCGGCACCGGGGTAGGTGCGCCCGCACCCGGGGTGCTGGACCGGCAGGCCCGGCGCGCAGCGCGCCTGCACGGTCTCCGCGGGCGCCGCCAGCGCCGGGGCGGGCGCCAGGGCCAGCGGTGCCGCGGCGAGCGCGGCGGCGAGCAGACGGGTGGTGCGGCGGCGCCCGGTCACGGCGGTCCCCTCCTCGGCGTGCGGGTGCCCCCGCACCCGGCGGCGCCAGCCTGGCACGGGGCACCGCGCGGCGCGGGGGTTTCCGGCGAGGCCGTCAGGACAGCGGGGCGCCCACGTCCGGCAGCGGCGTGCGCGGGTCCGGCGCGGTGCCGTTCCAGGTGACGGCGTCACCGGGCGGGTTGCCCTCGGCGGGGCGCGGGTCACCGGCGCGCAGGTACGGGTCGCCCGCGGTGGTCACGTAGACCTCGTACCGGCTGTACGGCGACTGCGCCGTGGACCCCGGCGCGGCGGTGTTCGCCCACACCTGCACCTGGTCCTCGGCGATGCGCACCGCGGCGTGCGCCAGCCGCTGCCCGCCGGCCTCGTCGTCGAACAGGCCGCCGGAGACCGGCTGACCCTCCGGGTCGGCGAACAGGTGCAGCACCACGCCGCTGTTCAGCTCGTCGGCGAACCGCTCGTCGAACAGCACGACCAGGGCGCGCGGCACCCCGTCCATCGCGCCGTACGCGGTGCCCAGGTACGTGAGGCCGTCGCTGCCGGGCACGTGCGGGGTGCCGTCGAGCAGGGAGGCGTAGCTGCGCCGCTCCCAGTCCACCGCGCGCAGCGCCGCGTACGGGTCGGCCTCCGGCGGGGCGGTGGTCGCCGTGGACGTGGTGGTCGAGGTGCTGGTGGGACTGGTCGCCGACGAGCTCGCCGCGCTCGTCACCGCGGCCGGTTCCGGGTCGGTGGACGACCCGCACGCGGCGGTGGCGGCGAGGACGAAGGCGGTCAGGACCAGCAGGGGCGTGCGGACGGTGCTCACCGTCCCATCATGGTCGCCCGGTCGCTCAGGGCGCCGTGCGGCGCGCGGCCGACGGCACCGGTCGGAGGAGTTCCGCGCCCGGGAACGACTGGAGCCCCGGGCCAGTAGGCCCGGGGCTCCAGCACTACGAGGGACGGGTGAATCGATGCTTCCTCAACTCACCGGCTCGGCGCGACGGTCAGGCCGGCGCGTTGATGGTGACGTCCACGCCGGTACCCGCGGTCAGGTTCAGGCGGTTGCCCGCGACGTCGTTGACGCCGGAGGTGTTGGTGATCGTCGCCGGGTAGGCGACCCCGGCAACGTCCCCGGCGGTCACGACGGTCGGCGCGGCGGTCACGGTGACGGTGAGCACCGTGTTGGCCGGAGCACCGGCGTTGGGGGTGTTCGCCGGGCTCGTCGGGATGGCGGCGGCGTTGAGCGAGACCGAGGCGTTCGTGCCGACGACCAGGTCGGCCACGGACGAACCGGCTGCGGTGCCGTCAGCGACCCGGATGACCGAGCCAGCGGTCGGGAGGGCCAGCGCCTCGTTGACCTGGACGGTGAACGTGTCACCGGCGTCCAGGATCCCGGCGAAACCGGCGTCCCGGGTCAGCGCGGTCGCCGACGGAACGGGCCCGGCGGTGTCGGGCTGCGGCGCGGTGGTGACGGCGTCGGTGGTGGTCACGGCCGGCGTCCCGGCGTCGCCGTCGTTGACGGCGGTGGCGCGGTAGCGGTAGGTGCCGGCCGCCAGGTTGTTGTCGGCGAAGGTGGCCGAGCCACCGCCGGTGGCCAGCTGCGCGGCCGTCGGGGTGATGGTGCCCACCGACGCGTAGGTGCCGACGGTGGTGCCGGTCACCGGAGCGCGCTCGATATTGATGGCGTCGATCTGCGCGGGAGCGGTGAACGTCACCGTCACGGTGACGTCGTCCGTGGCAGCACCGGTCGTGCCCGCCTGGGCCGCTGCCACCGTGATCGCCGGCGGGTTGGAGTTGGTCAGGTTGAAGGTGCTGACCGCGCCCGGGTCGGTGCCGTAGTTGACAGCGACGGAGTCACCGGCGCTCAGCTCCGCCGTGAACTGCGCCAGCGTCGCGGGTGCACCGGCGATCTGGAAGGTGTCGTTCGCGTCGAAGAAGAAGGCACGCGCCGAGCCGGTGCTGCCGCCGACCGTGGCGTTGAACGAGTTGCCCGTCTTATCGACCGATGTGATGGGCAGCGCAGCGGTGTTGCTGCCGTTCGCGCCTGCCTCGGCCTCGGCCGCGGTGTAGGTGGTCACCCCGCCGAGACCGAAGGACTCGACCGGCGCACCGTTGGCGTCCAGCTCCAGGCGCGGGCTCACACCACCAGCGCTGTTCGCCTGACCGGCGCTACCGTTGATGTAGACGACCGGCACGACCGTTTCGGGGGCGTTGCCCTCGATGACGAACGTGAGCGAACCGTTGACCGGGTTGGCGATCGCCGTGTTCGGGGCGCTGCCATTTGCACCGTTGTCATTGTTCGGCGTCCCGCCGTTGACCGACCGGAAGGTCGTGGAGGGAGCGACGCCACCGACACCGGCGAGGGCGAGGTAGTTGCCGCTGGCCTGCTGCCCCGCGGTGGTGTCGATCGCGAAACGGGTCTGCCCGTTCACGGTGGTGATGTTGGCCGCGTTCACCAGGGTGATGCGGTACTGCGTGGTGTCGGTCAGCCCGGTCACCGTGTAGGCGCGGTCGTCGGCGGTGACGTTGGCCGCGCCGTTGGCCTCGACGACGGCCTCGAGCGAAGCGGCCACGGCGGGGGCGACGGCGATCGTGTTCAGGCCAGCGTCATCGCCGCCCTCGGCGGCCTCCTCGGCGGCCGCGACGGTGTTGGCGGAGATGACGCCCTCACCGCCGAAGACGACGCCGGGGGCGTTGAGGGTGTCGGCGTTGGCCGCGAACCAGGCGGTGGTGGCCGCACCGAGGTCGGTGGCGGACTGGGCCAGCAGCAGCGGGCCGCCGGCGGCACCGAGGACCGGGCCGGCGACGAGCGCGTCGGCGAGGTCGTTGGCGCCGAGGGAGCCGGTGCCGATGCCGCGGGCGATGCCGGCGGTGGTGCCGTCGAAGACGTCGTTCTGGAGGGCCCAGGTGGCGAAGTTCGCGGCGGTCTCGAAGCGGTTGGCGCCGCTGGCGCGGTCGGCGGCCTCGGCGCCCACCTCGGTGGCGACCGCGGCGGAGACGACGCCCGTGCCGCCGAGGACGACGACGCGGGAGTTCGGGAAGCGCTCGAGGGCGGTCTCGGTCGCCGCGGGCACGTCGCCGGAGCGGACGAGCAGGATCGGCGAGCCGGTCGCGGCGGCGGCGGAGGAGGCGGCCAGGGCGTCGGCCACGCCGAGGCCGGAGGCGATGAAGACGTAGGGCGCGGTGGCGTCGGCCTCGGCGGCGATGTCGGCGGCCGTGGCGTAGCGGTCGGTGCCCTCGAGGCGGGTGACCGTGTAGCCCGCGGTGCGCAGCGCGGTCTCCTGCGCGGCGTTGACGACGCCGGTGCCGCCGACGATGGTGATGTTCTCGACGCCGAGGTCCTCGAGCGCGTCCAGCGTCGCCTGCGGGGTGAGGTTGTCGCGGGTCAGCAGGATCGGCTGGCCCAGCGAGGCGGCGGCCAGGGCGTCCACGTTGGAGAAGCCGTTGGCCAGGACCACCGAGGTGGTGTCCTCGAAGTTCGCGGCGGCCAGGGCCGCGGTCTCGAAGCGGTCGGCGCCGCCGACGCGCTCCAGCTCGAAACCGGGGGCGGCGAAGGCCGAAGAAGCGCTGAAGCCAATGGTCGACAGGCCAACAAGAGCCGCGACGCCGGCCCCGATACCACGCCGGCGCAACCGGGAGGTTGCTGCGGTCACGATTGCCTCCAAGGCAGTGTGAAGTGATGTTCCCCCCCACGGGGGCCGGCTCGTGCGAGCCTGCTGTCGCCGCCCTCGACCGCTACGCAGCGGAGTCTTGCGGTGACGAGAATGAACGTACACGAGAGTCACGATCGCAACACGGTGAGTGATGGGACGGATGTGACCGGTACCCCGAGTCACGACCCCGACACGCGGCGTGACCTGCGGTTTTGCCTTGAGCCACCACGTGTAACAGTTTGGTAACGCGGCGCCACACGCGTCCCGCTGGTCCCTCAGGACCCGCCCGGCATGGTCCTCCGGGATCACCGCGCACCGGTGCGTGGACCGGGCCCCGCTGGCCCGTGTGGGTGATCCCAGCGGCCCCACCC
>NZ_JAAALM010000292.1 GCF_009906395.1 Kineococcus indalonis | reverse complement strand
GCACGGCCGAGGTGACCCTGGAGGTGCCCGGCGGCAGCCTGCTCGGGGTGGTCTTCGGCGCCGGCACCGCCCCGGGGCCGGTGGCGGTGCGGGTGCGCCGGGCCGGTGCGGGCTGGGGCCCGTGGACGGAGCTGTCGCCGGTGGACAGCGAGCCGGACCCGGGCACGGGCGAGGCGGGCGCGGTGGCGACGGAGCCGCTGTGGACCGGCGAGCTGGGCGCGGCGCAGGTGCGGGTGCGCCTGCGCGCGGCGGACCTGCCCTCCGCGCGCCTGGAGGTGGTGGACCCGGGCCGCTGGTCGGGGGACGCCACGGCGGCCGCGGGCGCGCGGCGGCTGAGCAGCACCTCCGGCGCGCAGGCCGAGGCGGTGCTGGAGGCGCGCACGGCGGCGGCGGTGGCGGCCCCGGCCATCCGCTCGCGCGCGGACTGGGGCGCGGACGAGTCGCTGCGCCCCCCGGGCGGGCCGGCGTACGCGGGCGCGGTGCGGGCGGTGGTGGTGCACCACACCGCCGACCCCGGCAGCTACACCCGCACCGAGGTGCCCTCCGTGATCCGCGGCATGTACCGCTACCACACGGTCACGCTGGGCTGGGCCGACCTGGGCTACAACTTCGTCGTGGACCGCTTCGGCGGCATCTGGGAGGGCCGCGCCGGCGGCATCACCCGCCCGGTGGTCGGCGCGCACGCCGGCGGCTTCAACACCGACACCTTCGGGGTGTCGATGATGGGCGACTTCACCTCCGTGGCCCCCAGCGCCGCCTGCCTGGAGTCCGTGGCGCAGGTCATCGCATGGAAGCTGTCCCTGCACGGCCTTCCCGCCAAGGGCAGCGCCGTGCTCACCAGCGCCGGCGGCGGCACCGCGCGCTTCGCGGCGGGCACCACGGTGACGCTGCGCACGATCAACGCCCACCGCGACGTGGGCTTCACCGCCTGCCCGGGCAACGTGGGCTTCACGAGGATGGACGCCATCCGCGAGCGCGTCGCGCAGATCCTCTCCGCCGGCGGTGGCGCGGCCAGCGCCTCCCAGGTGGCCGCCAAGTACGCGGCCGTCGGCGCCGGCGTGCTCGGCGCCCCCACCGGCGAGGAGGGCCCGGCCAAGAGCGGCGGGCGCTACCGCCACTACCAGATCGGCTCGATCTACTTCCTGCCCGCCACCGGCGCCCACTTCGTGCGCGGCCTGATCCGCGACAAGTGGAAGGCGATGGGCTGGGAGGGCTCCTTCCTCGGCTTCCCCACCACCGACGAGGTCGTGCTGCGCGGCGGGGCCTTCACCCACTTCCAGGGCGGCTCGATCTACTGGTCCCCGCGCACCGGCGCGCGCGCCGTGCGCGGGGCGATCCGCGACAAGTGGAAGGCGCTGGGCTGGGAGACCGGCTACCTCGGCTACCCCACCACCGACGAGAACCCGCTGCCCGGCGGCGCGTTCACCCACTTCCAGGGCGGCTCGATCTACTGGTCCGCGCGCACCGGCGCGCGCGCCGTGCGCGGGGCGATCCGCGACAAGTGGGCCGCGCTGGGCTGGGAGGCCGGCTACCTCGGCTACCCCACCACCGACGAGGTCGCGCTGCCGGGGGGCGCGTTCACCCACTTCCAGGGCGGCTCGATCTACTTCTCGCCGCAGGCGGGCGCCCGCGCGGTGCGCGGGGCCATCCGCGACAAGTGGGCCTCCCTGGGCTGGGAGGCGGGCCGGCTGGGCTACCCCACCTCCGACGAGCACGACGTCGCCGGCGGCAAGCGCAGCGACTTCCAGGGCGGCTCCATCACGTGGACGCCGGCCAGGGGCGCGGTCGTCGCCTACCGCTGACACCCCTGTCAGACCCCTGCCGCACCCCCGTCCGGTCCCCGGGCGGGGGTGTGACGCATTCGTCACGGCTCGCAGCTGCCGATCACGGCCCGTCCTCACGCACCATGTGGCCCAGGGCCCGCTCAAGGTCGGCCGACGACGTGCCGATGACTCGCACGAGGCCCCCACGCACCGATCCGGAGGTACCCCCGTGCGTCCCACGTCCCGACTGCGCCGGCTCCTCGCCGGAGTCGCCGCCGGCGTGACCGCAGGCGTCGCCGCCTGCGTGCTCCCCCCCGCGATCGACACCGCGGCCGCGGCCGAACCCACCTGGTTCGAGCCCGGCGCCACCTGGACCGGCGACTTCGGCGACCCGACCGTCGTCCGCTCCGGGAACACCTACTACGCCTACGCCTCGCCCGTGGGCGGGCGCGTCCTGCCCGTCCTGACGAGCACCGACCTGTCCACCTGGAAGGTCCGCGCGCGCTACTCCGACGACGGCCCGCCCGGCCGGCGCGGCTACTCGGTCGCCGCCGACCCGAAGATCCCCGCGGAGATCAAGGCCGCCCCCATGGACGAGTGGGGCAAGTACGACACCAACGACGCGCTGGTGCGCCAGGCGTCGTGGGGCGTGGTGCACCCGCAGGGCCCGTGGATCAACCGCGACTACTGGGCACCGGGCGTGTTCAGCATCGGCTCCACGTGGTTCGCGTACTCACCGGTGCGCGTCTCGCCCTCGCGCTTCTGCCTGACCGTGGCCTCGGCGCCCTCGCCGCTGGGCCCGTTCCGCGACATCAGCGGCGGCGGCCCCATCCAGTGCGAGGACGTCAACGTCGACCCGGGCGGGTCCATCGACCCGATGCCGTACCGCGACGAGACCACCGGCCGCAACTACCTGCTGTGGAAGTCCTCCGGCAAGATCGACCACCACCCCTCCTCGATCAAGAGCGTGGAGCTGGCGGACAACGGCTTCCCCCGGCCCGGCGCGCCCGTGGTGAAGCTGCTGGAGACCGCCCGGAACTCCTGGGAGGGCGACACCATCGAGAACCCCTCGATGGTGCGCTTCGGCGGCACGACCTACCTGTTCTACTCGGGCAACCTGTCCGACCCGCTGGACGCGCAGGGCCACAGCAGCTACGCCTCCGGGTACGCGGTGTGCCCGGCGGGCCCGACCGCGCCGTGCCACCGCGTCTCCTCGGTGCCGCTGCTGGCCAGCGCCGGCGTGGCGCAGGGCCCGGGCGGCTCCTCCGGGTTCGTCGACGCCAACGGCAAGCTGCGCATGGCGTACGCCACGTTCCGCCTCGGCGAGAACGTCGGCGGTCCCGTCCCGCACCCGCGCCGCATGAGCATCGCCACGCTGGTGCGCAACGGCGACGGCACCCTGCGGGTGGAGGGCGCCCCGATCTCCGGCACGCCGGACATCGCCACCAAGTGGAGCTCCGTGGGCGGGGCCGGCGGGTTCCTCGGCAACCCCACCACCGCGATCCTGCCGACCCCGGTGAAGTCCGGCTACTTCCAGCACTTCCAGGGCGGGTCGGTGTACTTCTCCCCCGCCACCGGCTCGCACGTGGTGCGCGGGCTGATCCGGGACCGCTGGGCCTCGGTCGGCTGGGAGAACTCCTCGCTGGGCTTCCCCGTCAACGACGAGACGCCCCTGCGGGGCGGGGCCTTCAACCACTTCCAGGGCGGCTCCATCTACTGGTCCCCGGCCAGCGGCGCCCACGTCGTCAAGGGCCTGATCCGCGACAAGTGGGCCTCGTACGGGTGGGAGACCGGGTTCCTGGGCTACCCCACCACCGACGAGTCGGCGCTGCGGGCGGGCGGGGCGTTCAACCACTTCCGGGGCGGGTCGGTGTACTTCTCCCCCGCCACCGGCGCGCACGCGGTGCGCGGGCTGATCCGCGACAAGTGGGCGTCCCTGGGCTGGGAGACGGGCCGGCTGGGCTACCCCACCTCCGACGAGCACGACGTCGCCGGCGGCAAGCGCACCGACTTCCAGGGCGGCTCCATCACGTGGACGCCAGCCAGGGGCGCGGTCGTCGCCTACCGCTGAGCCGCCCGCGGCTCGTCCACCGCTGAGCCGCCCGCGGCTCGCGGACCCGCCGGGGCCCCGGCACCCTCGGGGGGTGTCGGGGCCCTCGCGCGTGCGGGTGCGCTCAGCGGCCGACGTCGCGGCGCGCGCGCTGGTAGCCCGTCCAGGCGCCCGTGCACCGCTCGCACCGGCAGCCGAGGTTGCGGTAGCCGTTGGCCGAGCCGTGCCGCTCGTCGGACGCGTCGGCCCGGAAGGCGGCCTTCAACTGCTCGCCGGACGGGCGCGCGGCGGCCACCCCGACGCCCAGGTCCGCCCGCCACGCGCGCACGGTGGGGTGGCTCACGCCGAGCCGGCGGGCGGCCTCCTGCTGGCTGAGGTCGGCGGTGGCCCCCACGGCCTCCTGCCACGAGGCGTACCCCGCCGCGCGGGCCACCTCGTCGCGGTCGTAGCGCGGCACCCGCACCCCCTCCCACCCGGCCGGGGCGCTCCCGGCGGGGACCACATCCTGCACCCCGCCGCCCCGGTGCGTGCGGCGCGCCCGCTCAGTCGCGGACGGCGGTGCCGTCCAGGTACGGCTGCGGGCTCGGGCCCGGCCCGGCGCCGTCCCACCAGCGCCAGCCGGGCACGGTGCGCTCCCCCGCCGCCACGTCGTAGCGGCCCGGCGGCAGCGGGTACTCCACGCGCACCAGGTCGCCCCACTCGCGGTACGGCGCGCCGGGCAGGAAGCCGCGGTACGGGGTCAGGGTCGCCACCTCCGGCAGCGTGGCGTACGCCCCGCCGCCGTCGATGAACGTCAGCGGCGGGGTGACCTCGAAGGTGGCGCTGCGCACGAACCAGCCCACCGGCTCCACCAGCCCGCCGCCCACGGCGGGCGGCTCGTAGCAGGGGAAGTGCAGGCCGATCGGCCAGTCCAGCAGGACGGTGCTGCCGGGGGGCACGGCGGCGGAGACCGGCTCGCCGGTGCGGCGGTACAGGCCCGTCACCGCGGGCACCGCGGCGGCGGCCGTGGCGCCGGCGACCCGCTCGGCGGGCGCCTCGTCCACGCGCAGGCGCACCCGCGCCGCCACGGCCGCGGCGGGGGCGTCGGCGACGGGGCCGAAGCCCACCCGGCGCCAGCCGTCGCCGCCGGGCAGCGCCGCCGGCACCGGCAGCGGCGCGCCGGCCGCGTCGGCGAACTCCACCACCACGGCCGCCGGGGCGCCGAGCACGTCGAAGGCCAGGGTGTCGTCGGCGCTGCGCCCGCCCAGGGCCACCCAGGGCGTGGCGACCTCCTGGCCGGGCACGCCGGCGAAGGCGCCCGCGCCGTCGGGCACGGTGCCGGGCAGGTCCGCGAGCTGCGCGGGGCCCGCCGCGGGCGCCGCCGGCACCGCGGCGCCGGGGGCGCC
>NZ_JAAALM010000291.1 GCF_009906395.1 Kineococcus indalonis | reverse complement strand
GGGTTCGCCGGGCGCCCCGAGCGGGTGCGCCCGGGCCTGCGCACCGTGGCGGCCGCGCTGCGCCGGCACGCCGTGCTGCTGACGGGGCTGCGGCCGGGCGCCGCGGAGGCCGCCGTGGAGCGCGCCGCCGACGCCCTGCTGCACGCCGTGGAGTGCTGGGCCGCGCTGGAGGGCTGCGCGGAGGTGCGCGTCAGCGTCGGCGCCAGCCTGGCGCCGTGGCGGGCGGCCACCGCCGCCGAGGCGCTGGCGCAGGCCGGCGCCGCCCTGGGCGCGGCGCGCGCCGCCGGCGGGGACTGCGCCCGCATCGGCGCCGCCTGAGGCACCGCCTGAGGCACCGCCCGGGGCGCCGCCCCCGCCCCTGAACCGGTTCGGTCGGGCCCCGGTCGCTGTGGGAGGCTGCTGGCACCGGCACAGCCGCCGGCCCCGGGCGGCACCGCCCCCGGGCGAGTGGACGGGAACGGTGACATGGCGGGCTACGTCGCGCTGCTGCGCGATCGGCGGGTGGCGGCGCCCTTCGCGGCGTCCGTGGTGGCCAGGCTCTCGATCGCGACCATCCCCCTGGGCCTGGTGCTGCTCGTGCGCGACCTGCGCGACGCCTGGGGCCTGGCGGGCCTGGTGACGGGCGCCTTCGCGATCGGCCTGGCGCTGGGCACGCCCTTCTGGGGGCGCGGGCTGGACCGGCACGGGCAGCCGCGGGTGCTGGTGCCCACCGCCAGCGCCAGCGCGGCGCTGCTGCTGGTGCTGACCGCGGCCACGGCCGTGCCCGCGGTGCCCGCCGCCGCGCTGGTGCTGCTGGCGTTCGCGGTGGGCCTGGCGTTCCCGCCGCTGAGCCCGGCGATGCGCGTCACCTGGCGGGTGGTGGTCACCGACGAGCGGCTGCGCCGGCGCGGCTACGCCCTGGACGCCGTGGCGGTGGAGACGATCTTCGTCGCCGGCCCGCTGCTGCTGACGCTGCTGCTGGCGCTGGGCCCGGCCGTGGTGCCGCTGGTGGCCACCGCGCTGCTGCTGGCCGGCGGCACCCTGGCCTACTGCCGCTGCGAGGGCGCGCGCACCGCCCCTCCGGTCCCCGCCCGCGGCGAGGTCGCCACCGGCTCCGGCGCCGGGCTGGGCGTGCTGCGCTCGGCCGGCATCCCCGCGATGCTCGCCGTCATGGCCGCCATGAGCGTGGGCTTCGGCCTGCTCGACGTGTCGATGGCGGGCATGGCCGAGGAGCGCTTCGGCTCCGCCGACGACCTCGGGGTGCTCTTCGCCGCCATCGCCGGCGGCAGCGCCGCGGGCGGGCTGGCCTACGGCAGCCGCTCCTGGCGCAGCAGCGACCGCTCCCGCCTGGTGCTGACCCTCACGGGGTTCGGCGTGCTGCTCGTGGGGCTCTCGGCGAGCGCCGCCGGCAGCGTGCCGCTGCCCCTGCTGCTCGTGGCGCTGTTCGTCACGGGCCTGTTCATCTCCCCCAACCTCATCGCCGCGCAGCACCTCGTCGACGACCTGGCGCCCCGGCACCGGCTGGCCGAGGCGCAGGCGTGGCTGTCCACGGCGATCACCGCCGGCGCCGCGATCGGCAACGCGCTCGCCGGCGCCGTCCTGGAGCACCGCACGGCGCAGGTGTCGCTGGCCGCCGCGGCCAGCACCGAGGGCCAGCGCGCCCCCACCACCGTCACCGACGACCCGGACAGCGCGTGCACGAGGAAGTAGAACGGGGCGTGCACGAGGTCCACGTGCTGCACCAGCCGCCACACCTGCTCCGCCGAGCGGCCGGCGACCGCGACCGTCACCGCCTCGTCGCGCCACGGGCTCGGCGTGCCCAGCCGCCAGGAGAACACCGCCAGGCCCGCCAGGGCGGCCAGCGCCCCGACCAGCGCGTCCACCCGCCGCAGCGCCCCGCGGCGCGCGCCGCGCACCACCACCGGCGGGCGCGCCGCGCCGGCGAGCACCTCCCGGCGCGCCCCGGGCAGGAGGGGGCCGGTGCGCTGCGCGTCCGCCTGCGTGCTCAGATCGACCTCGCTCGTCACCGCTCCTGCGGCTGCCCCCCGGGGGTCCACGTCACAGCGGCAGCCTGCGGAACACGGGCGCCGGGACGTGGCGCAGGGCCGACATCACCCAGCGCATCGGCTCCGGAGCCCACACGGTCTCCTTGCCGGTGCGCACGGCGTCGACGGCGACCTCCGCCACCTGCTCCGCGGACACGGACAGCGGGGCCGCCTTCAGCCCCTCGGTCATCTTCGTGGTGACGAAGCCGGGGCGCACCACGACGACCCGCACCCCCGCCGGGCGCAGCGCCTCGCGCAGCCCCGTGAAGAACGCGTCGAAGCCCGCCTTGGAGGAGCCGTAGACGAAGTTGGAGCGGCGCGCGCGCTCGCCGGCCACCGACGACAGCGCCACCAGCACCCCGTGGCCCTGCTCGCGCAGCCGCTGCGCCAGCAGCACGCCCAGGCGCACCGGGGCGGTGTAGTTCACCGTCGCCACCAGCTCGGCGGCGTCGGGGTCCTGCCAGGACCGCTCGTTGTCGCCCAGCACGCCGAAGGCCAGGACGGTCACGTCCACGTCGCCGGCGGCGAAGGCCTCGGCGACGACCCGCTCGTGGCCGGCGGTGTCGGTGGCCTCGAAGTCCAGCGTGCGCACCGCGTGCCCGCGCCGGTGCAGGCGCTCCACGGCCGCGTCGCGCCGCTCGCCGGGGCGGGCGGCCAGCGTCACCTCCACGGGCCGCTGCGGGCTCAGCCGCTCCACGACGGCCAGGCCGATGTCGGAGGTGCCGCCGAGCAGCAGCACGGAACGGGGGTTGCCGAGGGCGTCGATCACGGGGCGTCTCCAGGCCGGGTCGGGGGAGCGGGGGCGGTCGCGGCGGACCGGCCCGACCCCGCCGGCCCGCCGGGGTCCGGACGCCCGGACGAGCCGTCCGACCCTAGCAACGCCACCGCACCGCCCCGGCGCCCGCGTGCGCGCCGGGCGGGCGCGCACGGGCCCTAGCCTGCACGGGTGCCGACCCCGCCCGAGCCGCCCCGTCCCGCGTGAGCGGTGTCCTCACCGGCTTCGTGGTCGTCGCCGCCGTGGTCGCCGTCGGCTACGCGCTGGGCCGCACCGGCGCCCTGGGGCCGGGGGCGCAGACCGTCGTCTCGCGGCTGGTGTTCTTCGTGGGCACCCCCGCGCTGCTCGTGCGGACCCTGGCCGGCACCGACCCCGCCGAGCTGCTGTCCGCGCAGGTGGGCGTCACCGCCGCCGGCGTGGCCGCCTGCGCGCTGCTGTGGGGGCTCCTGGCCCGCTGGTGGCTGCGCCTGGGCGCCCGCGAGCTCGTCGTCGGCGCCCTGGGCTCCTCCTACGTCAACGCCGTCAACATCGGCCTGCCGGTGGCCGCGTACGTCCTGGGCGACCTGACGGCGGTGCTGCCGGCGCTGCTGCTGCAGCTGGTCGTGCTCACCCCGGTGGCCCTGGCCGTGCTCGACGTGCTCCAGCAGCGCCCGGCGGGGGCGCCCGCCGGGCGCGGGGCGCGGGCGCGGCGGCTGCTGGCGCCCCTGGCCAACCCGGTGCTGCTGGCCAGCGCCGCCGGCCTGGCGCTGACCCTCACCGGCACCTCGCTGCCCACCGCCCTGGACCGGCCGCTGGAGCTGCTCGCCGGGCTGTCCGTGCCCGGCGCGCTCCTGGCCTTCGGCATGTCGCTGCACGGGCGGGTGGCCACCGGCCTGGCGCGCCGCGACGTGCTGCTGGCCACCGGCCTGAAGGCGCTCGTGCAGCCGGCGGTCACCTGGGCCGCGGCCCGCTGGGGGTTCGGCCTGGACGCCGCCGCGGTGCACGCCGCGACCGTGGTGGCCGCCCTGCCCACCGCCCAGAACGTCTTCACCTTCGCGGTGCGCTACGACGCCGGGCGCGAGCTGGCCCGCGACACCGTGCTGCTGACCACGGTGCTGTGCGTGCCGGTGGTGCTGCTGGTCGGCGTCCTGGTGCCGCCGGGCTGAGCGGCGGACCGGGCGGCGGACCGGGCGGCGGACCGGGCGGTGCCGGCGGCGGGCGCGGTCAGCGCGCCGCCCGCCACGCCTCCCACGCGGAGGCCACGGTGTCGCGCAGGCCCTTGGAGGCGCTCCAGCCCAGCTCCCCGCGGATGCGCCCGACGTCGGCGACCAGCTGCGGCGGGTCCCCCGCGCGGCGCTCGCGCACCTCCGGCTCCACCCGGGCGCCCGTGACCTCGCGCACCACCCGCAGCACCTCCAGCACGGAGGCGCCGGTGCCGGTGCCGACGTTGAAGACGTCGTGGCCCTCGCCGGCGTCGCCCGCGAGGTGGTCCAGGGCCGCCAGGTGCGCCTCGGCCAGGTCCAGCACGTGCACGTAGTCGCGGATGCAGCTGCCGTCCGGCGTGGGGTAGTCCCCGCCGAAGACCACCGGCGCGCGCCCGGCGTCCAGGGCGGTGAAGACGATCGGGATCAGGTTCATGACGACCGAGTCGCCCAGGTCCGGCCAGCCGGCGCCGGCGACGTTGAAGTAGCGCAGGTTCGCCGAGCGCAGCCCCCACGCCACCCCGGCGGCGCGGTTCATCCACTCGCCCACGAGCTTCGTCTGCCCGTAGGGGTTGATCGGCTCGGCGGGGCCGTCCTCGCGCACGACGTCCACCTGCGGGGCGCCGTAGGTGGCCGCGGAGGAGGAGAACACCAGCCGGCCCACGCCCGCGTCCTGCATGGCCTGCAGCAGGTTCGCCTGCCCGCCGACGTTCTGCTGCCAGTACCAGGCGGGCTTCTGCACCGACTCGCCGACCTGCTTGCGCGCCGCGAAGTGCACCACGGCGTCCACCGAGCGCTCCGCGAAGGTGCGGCGCAGCACCTCCTGCGCGCCCTCGGCGGCCAGGTCCAGCTGCACCAGGGGGGAGTCGCCCACCCGGTCGGCGCGGCCGTTGGACAGGTCGTCGACGACCACGACCTCCTCGCCGCGCTGCTGCAGCAGCCGCACCACGTGGGAGCCGATGAAGCCCGCGCCACCCGTCACCAGAACGCTCATGGCCGTGATCGTAGCCAGGCGGGGGGCCCGGCGAGCCCCGGTCGGCGGGCGTTCACCCCCGCGGGGGCCCCCCTTTCCCTAGGCTGCGCGGCGTGTTCCTCCTCGACAACCGCGTCCAGCCGTACGCGTGGGGCACCGCGCACGCCATCCCCGAGCTGCTCGGCGTCCAGCCGGACGGCGGGCCGCAGGCGGAGCTGTGGATCGGCGCCCACCCCGCGGCCCCCTCCACCGC